>CAZAGV010000054.1:0-7135 GCA_964484975.1 uncultured Candidatus Pelagibacter sp. | reverse complement strand
GCAATTGTCATAGGGCCAACACCGCCTGGAACTGGAGTAAGTGCTTCTGCAACTTTAGAAACTTCATCAAATGCAACGTCACCTACAATACCCTTTTCTGTTTTGTTAATTCCAACATCTATAACTATTGCACCTTTTTTTACCCAGTCACCTTTGACTAATTCAGGTATTCCTACTGCAGCAATAATTATATCTGCTCTAAGGCATTCTTCTTTTAAATTTTTTGTTTTTGAGTGTGTAATAGTGACAGTACAATTTTCTTTTAAAAGCAATTGTGTCATTGGTTTTCCATTTAAATTTGACCTTCCAATTACTACTGCATGTTTACCACTTAAATTTTTTTCAACTTTTTTAAGCAATAAACTACATCCAAGAGGTGTACACGGAATACTGCTTTCATAACCTGAAGATAAATTTCCAACATTCATAGGATGAAAACCATCGACATCTTTTTTATGATCTATGGTTTCTATTACTTTTCTTTTATCAATATGTTTTGGAAGAGGTAATTGTACCAATATTCCTGAAACTTTATCATCTTTATTAAGTTCATCAATTTTGTTTAATAATAGCTTTTCTTCTAGGTCAGCAGGATATCTTAGGGCCTCAGAATTCATACCAATTTCTTTTGCAAATTTTTCTTTGTTTTTTACATAAATTTTACTAGCTGGGTCTTCTCCAACTAAAATTACAGTTAGTCCTGGAACTTTATTGTATTTTGATTTTAATTCAGAAACTTCTTTCTTTAGCTCTTCTCTTAATTCTGCTGCTATTTTCTTTCCGTCTATTAATATCATGGTTTAGTTAAATATTATTGGTGCCACGTAAAGCTTCATACACATTTCTATAAACCAGATCAACAAAAGAAGTATGATTGGCGAAATATCAAAAGCACCCAAGTTGGGCAAAAATCTTCTAATTCTGTTTAAAAAAGGATTTGTTAAACGATAGGTAAATTCTAATATTGAATAAACAAATCTATTTGACGTATTTAATATGTTAAAAGCTATCAACCAGCTTATCACTACATTTGCAATAACAACATAAGTGTAAATTTTTAAAATTTGCAATACTAAATAAAAAATAGCAATCATTTTTTTTCAACATAAATCGACTGACTAGGAAAGGCAAATGAAGCTCCATTTTTTTCAACAATTTGTTTTATTTGAATTGCCAATCTTTCTTTAACTGCTAACCACTCATCCCAATCATCTGTTTTAGTAAAACAACGAATATACATATCAATAGAACTGTCGGCAAACTTATCAACTCGAACCGCATATCCAAGTTCAGGTTTATAATCTTCATTTTTTTTTATGTAATCTTCAATTTCATTTCTTATAGTTTTAAGTTGATCGACTGTTGAATCATATTGTAAATTAATTACCCAACTAATAATCCAATTTGTTGTTTGACTTATGTTTATTACGGCATTTTCTGCAAATTGAAAATTTGGAATAATTGCAATTGATTTATCAAATTTTCTTATAACAGTTGATCTAAATCCTATTTTTTCTACAATTCCTTCAATTATTCCTTCAACTAAAATCCAGTCTCCAATTTTAAATCTTTTTTCAACTAATACTAATATTCCTGAAATTAAGTTTTTAAATAAATCTTGTGCACCCAATGCAACAGCAACACCAAATAAACCTAAACCTGCAATAATTGGTCCAATTTTTATACCCCATAATTCAAGAACTGCAGCTAAACCTAAAATAAAAATTAATATTTTTAATGACTTAATAATCCAACCAATAAGTTCTCTGGTTAAAATTTTATTTAAACCACTTAATATATAAAAAACCGGTTCTATAATTTGATGCATAATCCAAAAAATAAAAATGGTTATTAAAGTTCTGTTAATTGTATCTACAATTTCTCTGCCTTCTTCTGAAAACGACATATAATAACTTGCAATAAAAAAACCAATAACTATTGGTAAAAATCTTGCAGGTCCTTCCATTGCGGAAACAAAAGAATCATCAAACTTATTTGTTGTTCGCTTTGCTATATTTTCTAATCTTTTAATAATTAATTTACCAATTATTCCTCTAAATATTAAAAAAATTAAAAATATTCCAATACCAATTAATATTTGAAGAATATCTACACCCAGAATTCCTCTTTCCCAGACAGAAAGAAACAACGATTTAAAATTATTAAATAATTCCATATTTAAATTTTATATAGCAAAAATTCTTCTTCTCCAGGACTAAAAATAAAAATTTTTTTCCACTTAATTTTATTTAATACTAAGGAGGATTTTTCACTAATACACATTAAATTAGTATTTATCCAAAAATCATTTAATTTGTAATTATTTATTAATTTTAAGAAGCTTAAAGCACTGTTTTGAGAATAAACATAAACAATATCGGGCATATTTGATCTTAGTTTTTCAATAAATGTTTCATCCAATTGATGATTGGGTTTTGAAGTGTAGTTAATTACTCTTTTTACATTATAACCTAGTGATACTAAATTTTTATCAAGATCATTAGAAATAATTTCTCCACTTACATAAAGCATTTTTCCTAAAGAAGAATTGAAGTTTTGTAATATTAACTCTTTTAAAGTTCTTACATTGCCTTCGGCTGTTATTACATTTTGAAATCCAAGACTAAGCGCCTTTTTCTCCGTTGAGCTTCCAACACAAAAACAAATAATTTTTTTATCAATTAGTTTTGTATCTAAGAATTTTAATGCATTAGCACTTGTAAAAATTATTGCTTTGTAATCTAAAAAATTTATTTTTTCATATTCAATTTTTTCAATTTGAATAACTGGCATATGTGAAACTTTATGACCAAGATCTCTAAATTTTAATATTAGCTCCTCACTATCTTCCAAAGGTCTTGTAAACAAAATATGCATATTATTTTTTATAACTTCCCTTTGATTGTTTTTTTAAATTTTCACCAATTTCTATTCCTAATTCTGCTGCATGTTTTATATCTTTGGAAGACTTACAATAAAATCTTTCTTTTCCATCCAGAGAAAAAAGTTCTGCCTCAAGTGTCATATTTTCATTATTTATTAGTGATACTGCACCCACTGCTGTTTCACAGTCTCCTTCTAAAACTTTAAGAACATTTCTTTCAGCTTGAACACTTTTAAAGGTTTTTTCATCATTTATTTTTTTTAAAACATTTTTTATATATTCATCATCGTTTTTGCATTGTAATGCTATAACTCCTTGTCCAGCACTTGGAATAATTTCACCAATAGAAAAAATTTCAGAAATATGTTCGTTTAAATTTAAAGAATTAATGCCAGCACAAGATAATATTATTGCATCATATAAATTTTCACTTAATTTGTTAATCCTAGTGTCAACATTACCTCTAATTAATTTATAATTTAAATCAGTTCTTTTATTTTTTAACTGAAATTCTCTTCTAAAAGAAGAAGTTCCTATTATTGAATTTTTATTTAAATCTTTAAATTTTATTTTATTTTTAGAAATTAATACTTCTCTAGGATCATTTCTTTCTAGAAAACAATTTGTTAATAATCCCTCGGTTTCATCCGATGGCATATCTTTTAAAGCATGAACCGCAATATGAATTTTATTTTCTAATAATTCTTTTTCAATTTTCTTTGAAAAAAGTCCTTTTCCTCCTATTTCAGAAAGTCTATCTTTTTGATTTAAATCTCCTGCTGTAGTAATTTTTTTTATTTCAACACTCTCAATATTAAACTCTTTAGATACTTTTAAAATTTTTTCTTTTGCTTTTTCAGCATAGATTAATGCTAATTTACTTCCTCTTGTTCCAATAATAATTTTTTTGCTTTTCATTAAATTAATTTATACTCCATCTTTATATTTAGAATTTGAAATTAATAAAAACTAATTTATGTCAAAAAAACCCGTAATTCTTGGAATAGAGTCTAGTTGTGACGAAACTGCAGTCGCTTTAATTAGAGAAAATAACGAAGGTGAGCCAGAAATTTTATCTAATATAGTTTCAAGCCAAGTGGATATCCATAAAGAGTTTGGGGGAGTTGTCCCTGAACTTGCTGCAAGAGCTCATATAGAAAAAATTGATTTAATTGCAAAAAAAGCAATTGATGAAAGTGGAATTAATTTAAATGATGTCGATGCAGTTGCAACAACTGCAGGTCCTGGATTAATAGTTTGTTTATCTGTTGGGCTAAATTTTGGTAAAGCTATCGCGGCATCTTTAAAAAAACCATTTATTGCAGTTAATCATTTAGAAGGACACGCACTAAGTCCTAAATTAAATTCAAAAATAAATTATCCTTATCTTTTGCTTTTAATATCTGGAGGTCATAGTCAATTTCTATGTGTAGAAGGACTTGGAAAATACAAAAGACTTGGAACAACTATTGATGATGCTGTAGGAGAGGCGTTTGATAAAACTGCAAAATTACTTGGTATTGAATTTCCAGGTGGCCCTCAAATAGAAGTTTTGGCAAAAAAAGGTGATCCTACAAAATTTGATTTACCAAAACCTATAATTAATAAAGGCGGTTGCAATTTATCTTTCGCAGGACTTAAAACAGCGATTCTTAGAATTACAAAAAATATAAAAAATGAAAAAGATAAATATGATCTTGCAGCTTCTTTTCAAAAAACAATCGAGGAAATATTATACAAAAAAAGTAAAGTTGCATTTGAGGAGTTTAAAAATATAAACGGAGATAAAAAAAATAAATTTGTTGTTGCTGGTGGTGTTGCGGCAAATAAAAAAATAAGAGAAATTTTAACAAAACTTTGTAATGAAGAAAATTTTGAGGCAATATTTCCTCCAATTAGCTTATGTGGAGATAATGCAGCAATGATTGCATTAGCTGGTTTAGAAAAATTTAAACAAAATCAATTTGATGATTTAGATTTTCCAGCAAAACCTAGATGGCAATTAGATGAAAATGCTGTTTTTTTAAAAGGTGCTGGTGTAAAAATTTAATGAAATACTGGCTATTTAAAAATTAATTTTTTTCTTCATAATTATTATTTGTTTTATCGTCTTCACTAGTATTTGTTTTCTCGTCTTTATTATCTCTATAAAACTTTCTTATCAATTCTTCTTCTCTTTTTTTTTGTTCTTCATCAAATTTTAATTCCCATTGCCTTAATTTTTCTTGTTCTTCTTTAATTCTTTTTTCTTCTTCAATTTTAGCTTCTAATTCTCTTTGTTCTTTTTCTTCTATTAATTTAAGCTCCTCTTCTCTTAATCTCCGCTCTTTTTCTTCTGCTTTTTGTTTTTGTTCAATTGCTCTCTTTTCTTTTTCTTCTTCTTTTTGTTGTTGTTCTTTTAATCTCAATTCTTTTTCTTTTTCTTTATATTTTTCTTGCTCTTCTAATATCTGAGCCTCTCTTTCTTTTATTCTTTGTGTTTCTAAATCTTTCAACTTTTGTGCAGTTTCATTTAATTTTTGCTGCTCATATTTTAACTTGTGGTTTTCTTCTATTAATTTTTGTTTCTCTTCTTCCTGCTTTTGAATTTCCAAATCTTTTAATCTTTGTTGTTCATCTTTTAATTTTTGTTTCTCTTCTTCCTGCTTTTGAACTTCCAAATCCTTCAATCTTTGTTGTTCATCTTCCCTTAATTTTTTTTCTTCTCTAGCTCTTTGTTTTTCTAGGTATTGTAGTCTTAATTGCTCTTCTTTTAATTTTATTTCATCTTCCCTTATTTTTTTTTCTTCCTGATCTTTTAATTTTTGTTCTTCTGCTTTTAGTCTCTGAACTTCAATTTTTCGTGCATATTCTTTATTTTTTTCTTGTTGTTTTTCATTTTCTAATCTTAGTTTTTCTGTAGCTTCTATTCTTTCTCTTTCTTTTTTTAATATTTGTTCATCATTTTTTCGCCTTTGAACTTCCAAGTCCTTTAATCTTTGTTGTTCATCTTTTATTTTTTGTTGCTTAATTCTTTCTTGTTCAATTTTCTCTTTTTTAATTTTCTTAGCTATTTCTTCATCTCTCTTTTTTTTTAAATCTTGAAAAGTTTTATTTAAAGATTTTTTTGTTTTATTTAATGATTTTGATGCAATTTTCCCTAGGTTATCTAAACCTAATTGCTTAAGTAATTTTTTTTTTGTTGCCATGGTTCCCCATCCAAAATTAGTTTATCACGCATTTGCATTCCTAAAAGATTATTTCTGTTTGTTTTGGTTCCAATAACTATTGACTTAACTAGATTAATTTAAAATATAAATATAAAAACAATTTATACGTGTATAAGAATTTTATTTTTTATTAAAAAAAATTTATCCTATAAATTATGGGACAAAAATGGCTATTAAAATCTGAGCCAAATGTCTGGTCTATTGCTGATCAAAAAAAAGCTGGCTTAAAAGGAGCTACCTGGGATGGAGTTAGAAATTACCAGGCTGCAAGTAATTTAAAAAAAATGTCTAAGGGTGATCTTTGTTTTTTTTATCATTCAAATATTGGAAAAGAAATTGCGGGTATAGTTGAGGTTATAAAAACTGCCTTTATAGATCCAACAGATAAAGAAAAAAAATTTGTAGCTATTCAAGTTAAGTTTAAAAAAGCTTTTAATAAGCCTGTTTCTTTAGAAAATATTAAAAAAAACCCTAATTTGAGCAATTTGCCTCTCATTAGGCAGAGCAGATTATCAGTTATGCCTATAGATACTAAAAGCTGGAAAATTATTTTGAAGATGAGTAGTATTGATTAAAAAATAAACCTTTATGCCAAAAAAGAAAAAAAGAAAAAAAATTAAAAAGAAAAAATCTAAAAAAAGAAAAATAAAAACAAGAAAAAAAAGATTAAAAAAAGTTAAATCTAAAAAAATTGAAAATGCAGAAGTAGTTTATAAGCCAAAAAGTGATTGGGTAAAAAAAGCTATAGTAAATAAATCTGGATATGAAAAAAAATATTCCGAGTCATTAAAAAACAACGACAATTTTTGGAAAAAAGAAGGAAAAAGAATTAATTGGATCAGACCATATACAAAAATTAAAGATTGTAAATATAGTAAGACCGATGTTCACATTAAATGGTTTTATGATGGAACTTTAAATGCTTCAGCAAATTGTATCGATCGTCATCTAAAGAAAAATAAAGATAAAACTGCAATAATATGGGTCGGAGATGATCCAAAAGTGCAGAAAAAAATTAGCTATAAGCAATTACATCAAGAAG
>CAZAGV010000053.1:0-7194 GCA_964484975.1 uncultured Candidatus Pelagibacter sp. | reverse complement strand
AGCAAAGAAAGGTTAGGTGGCACAATATCATCTAGTTTATATGCAATGACACAAGGAATTCAAATATTAAGAGTTCATGATGTAAATGAAGTGAATCAAAGTATAAAAGTTTTTAAATCATTAAATTTTAAATAATGACAAAAAAATATTTTGGCACCGATGGAATTAGAGGAAGAGTAAACCAAGGAAATATTAATGGAGAAATGTTTTTTAAGTTTGGTTTAGCCGCAGGAACTTATTTTAAAAATTTAAAAAAAACTAAACAAACAGCAATTATAGCTAAAGATACAAGATTGTCTGGTTATACTTTAGAGCCTGCTCTGGTATCTGGTTTAGCTTCTGCAGGAATGCATGTTTATACATTGGGTCCTTTGCCAACCAATGGTCTTGCAATGTTAACGAAAAGAATGAAAGCAAATATGGGTATTATGATAACTGCATCTCACAACCCTTATTTTGATAATGGATTAAAATTATTTGGACCTGATGGTTTAAAATTATCTGATAAAATAGAAAAAAAAATTGAAAAATTAATAGATTCTAAAATAACAAAAAATTTATCTAAACCAAATATTCTTGGCAGAGTAAAAAGGTTAGAGGATTCTAATGATAAATATATTGAAATTTTAAAATCTAACTTTCCAAATAATTTTAGGCTAAAAGGAATTAAAATTGCTATAGATTGTGCAAATGGAGCTGGATATAAATCTGGACCAAAGCTTTTAAAATCATTGGGGGCAAAAGTTTATAATGTTGGCACATCTCCTAATGGTTTAAATATTAACCAAAATTGTGGATCTACTTTTCCAAAAAAAATTAAATCTTTAGTTAAAAAACATGGAGTTAATTTAGGAATATCATTAGACGGTGATGCAGATAGAATTATTTTGTGCGATGAGAAAGGAACGATAGTTGATGGTGATCAGATTATAGCAATGCTTGCCGATAGGTGGAAAAGAAAAAAAATTCTTAGAGGTGGAGTAATTGGAACTTTGATGTCTAATTATGGATTACAAAATTATTTTAGGAAAAAAAAAATAAAGTTTGTAAGAGCCAATGTTGGAGACAGATATGTTAAAGAAAAAATGCAAAAAAATAAGTTTAATCTAGGAGGAGAACAATCTGGCCATATTATATTAGGAAAATTTGCAACAACAGGTGATGGACTTCTAGTGGCGTTAGAAGTTTTGTTTTCAATGAGAAAAGGAAAGAAGGCTAGTGAGTTATTAAATGTTTTTAAGCCCATGCCTCAAATTTTGGAAAATATTGTTGTCAGAGATAAAAATATAATAAATGAATTAAAGTGTAAAAAAGCAATTAAAAAAGCTAACAAACTAATGGGTCGAAATGGAAGACTTTTGGTTAGAAAATCTGGCACAGAACTAAAAATTAGAATTATGGGCGAGTCACATAATAAAAATTTAATTTTGAAATGTATAAAAATAATTAAACAGTCAATAAAATATTGAAACCTAAGTCTAAAATTTTAATAATTGCTGGATCCGACTCTTCTGGAGGCGCAGGTATCCAAGCTGATATTAAAACTGTTACTGCACTGGGATCATATGCTATGACTGCAATAACTGCCATAACCTCCCAAAATACTACTGGTGTAAAATCAATCGAATCTATAACACCAAGAGAAATATCAAAACAAATAGAGTTTACATCAAAAGATATTAAGCCTGATGCAATTAAAATTGGAATGCTTCACTCAGCAGAAGTTATTAATACAGTATTAAAGTCTTTAAATAAAATAAGTGTAAAAAAAATTATTTTGGATCCAGTAATGGTTGCTAAAGGAGGAACTAAATTAATTGATAATCGTTCGATTAAAATTTTAAAATCAAAATTAATAAAAGAAGTTAGTTTAATAACACCAAATATTCCTGAGGCAGAAATTTTGACAAAAACAAGAATCTCTTCAGTAGACGATATGATTAGTGCTGCAAGAATTTTAATGAGTTTAGGAGCAAAGAATGTATTGATAAAAGGTGGACATCTTAAATCAAGAATAATGCAAGATATTTTTTTAAATAAAAATGAAATATCAGCTTTTAAAAACAAAAAAATTCATACAAAAAATACACACGGCACGGGATGTACATTATCTAGTGCTATTGCCACATATTATTCATGTGGAAAAACATTAAAGAAATCTTGTGAGATGGCGATCAAGTATGTTAACCATTCAATTGGTACAGGACCAAGGTATGGTAGAGGTCATGGACCAATAAATCATTTAAGTACAATAAATATAAATAAAAAGTTTAAATGAAAAATGTAGCTGTTGTTGGATCTCAATGGGGAGATGAGGGCAAAGGAAAGATTGTTGATTGGCTTTCTAGCGAGGCTGACATTGTTGTAAGATTTCAAGGAGGACATAATGCAGGACATACTTTAGTAATTGACGGTGTAACATACAAATTAAGATTATTGCCTTCGGGAATTGTAAGAAGAAACAAAGTGTCAATTATTGGAAATGGCGTTGTTGTTGATCCCTGGGCTTTATTAGATGAAATTAAAGAAATTGAATCAAAAGGGGTTGAAATAAATCAAAAAAACTTAATTGTTTCAGAGGCTGCAAATTTGATTTTGCCATTTCATAGAGAAATGGATGAAATAAGAGAAGATGCAGCGGGCAAAGCTAAAATAGGAACAACAAGAAGAGGAATTGGCCCAGCATACGAAGATAAAGTTGGCAGAAGATCAATAAGAGTTATGGATTTAGTTTCTGAGAAAAATCTCGATCATAGATTGGAAACAGTTCTAATGCATCATAATGCAATAAGAAAAGGATTAGGAAAAGAAATTTACAAAAAAGATAAACTAAAACAAGATTTATTAAAGATAGCGCCAGAAATCTTAAAATACTCCCAACCAGTATGGAAAAAAATAGATGAGTTTAAATCACAAGGAAAAAAAATATTATTCGAAGGCGCGCAAGGTATTTTGCTTGATGTTGATCATGGCACATATCCATTTGTTACATCTTCAAATACAGTAGCTTCAGCTGCAGCGACAGGCTCTGGTTGTGGCCCTAATTCAATAAATTATGTTTTGGGTATTACGAAAGCTTATACTACTAGAGTTGGAGAAGGTCCCTTTCCAACAGAGCTGCAAGATGAAATAGGAGAAAAACTAGGAACCATAGGAAAAGAATTCGGAACGGTTACTAGTAGAAAAAGAAGATGTGGATGGTTTGATGGAGTTTTGGTTAGACAAACAATTAAAATTGCGGGAATAGACGGAATAGCATTAACCAAGCTAGATGTTTTAGATCAATTAGATGAAATTAAAATGTGTATTGCATATGAAGTTGATGGAAAAAAAATGGATTATTTGCCTGCAGCTGTAGATGATCAATTAAAAGCAAAACCTATTTATAAAAATTTTAAAGGCTGGAATTGTTCAACTAAGAATGTAAAAAAGTTTGATGACCTTCCTGATAATGCAAAAAATTATATTAAAGAATTAGAAAAATTTATAGAAACAAAAGTTGCCAGTATTTCTACAAGTCCAGAAAGAAACGATACTATATTAATAGTTGATCCTTTTAGAAGCTAATTTGCCGGCAGAAGATTTTTTGATTTTGCTGAGTTAAGCATGTGCTTTTGTAGTTTTTCAAAAGCTTTGTTTTCTATCTGTCTAATTCTCTCTCTACTTATTTTAAATTTTTTACTCAAATCTTCTAATGTTGAAGGCTCATCCGTTAATCGTCTTGAATATAAAATTTCTTTTTCTCTATCATTTAAAATTTTTATTGAATCTTTTAATAGATCTTTCCTTTGATCCATCTCTTCTTTTTGAGCAAATTTTAATTCTTGATCCATTTCTTTATCAACAACCCAGTCTTGCCATTGATCTCCATCTTCCCCAACAGGTGTATTTAAAGAATGTTCTTTACCAGCCAATCTTCTATTCATCGAAACGACTTCATTTTCATTAACATTTAATTTATTTGCAATTTCTGTTACATGTTCATTTTTTAAATCACCTTCACTTTTTGGGGCAATTTGATTTTTTAATTTTTTTAAATTAAAGAATAGTTTTTTTTGAGCTGTTGTTGTTCCAATTTTAACTAAACTCCAAGATCTTAAAATATATTCTTGGATAGAAGCCTTAATCCACCACATTGCATAAGTTGCTAGCCTAAAACCTTTTTCAGGTTCAAATTTTTTTACTGCTTGCATTAGTCCAACATTACCTTCTGATATCATTTCATTAACTGGCAAACCATACCCTTTATATCCCATTGCAATTTTAGCCACTAATCTTAAATGACTAGTGACTAGTTTTTCTGCAGATTTTAAATTTCCTGTTTGTTTCCAATTTTTTGCAAGCATATATTCCTCTTCAGCATCTAACATAGGGAATTTTTTTATTTGTGCTAAATAAGCAGAAAGGCCACCTTCATTTGAAAGTGTCGGTAGATTATAGCTTTTTGTAGTACTCATTTTTGTTATTTATTTAATTAAGAAAATTAATTTTACAATCATTTTATTTGCTTAATTTTCTTAAGATTTTTATAATTTTTTCAAGTTCTTGTGGCAAAATTGAGGTGAATTCCATTTTCTTTCCAGATTTAGGGTGCACAAACCCCAAAACTTTAGCATGTAAAAATTGCCTATCTAAATTGAGAATCATTTTTTCCAAATCTGGATTAATATTTTTTATTTTTTTGAATTTTTTTTTGTACTTTTTATCGCCAAGTATATTATTACCTTTATAGCTCATATGAACTCTTATTTGGTGAGTTCTTCCAGTTTTAAGTCTGCATTCAATTAAACTTAGTGTGGGGGAATTTTTATTTTCAAAAACTTCTAATGTTTTATAATTTGTTATTGCTTTTTTACCTTTGGCAAAACCAACTTCCATTAATTGTCTATTTTTTGAGCTCCTTGTAATTAGAGTTTCAATTGTTCCACTTTGAGGTCTAAGCTTACCCCAGATTAAAGTTTGATAAATTCTTTTAATTGTGTGTTTATTAAATTGACTAGATAAATGTTCATGAGAAATATTATTTTTTGCAACTACTATTAATCCCGAAGTATCTTTATCTATTCTATGAACTATCCCAGGTCTTAGTTCATCACTAATATTTGATAAGCTTTCCCCACAATAGCTTATTAATGCGTTGACAATTGTATTGTCGTAATTTCCTGCACCAGGATGGATTGATATACCTGCAGACTTATCTATTACCAATAAATCATGATCTTCATATATAATATTTAGTTTATAATTGTAAGGTTTTAATGAAACTCTTTCTGGATCAGATATTTCAAGTTGAATTTTATCTCTAATATTTAATTTTTTTGATGGATTTGTAATGATTAGATCGTTTATTTTTAACTTTTCTTTTAATATTAAATTTTTAATTCTAGTTCTGCTTAAAGAACTTTCTTGTTTATTGATAAATATATCCACTCTTTGATCAATTCCATTTTCTTTCACAATTAATTTAATGATATTTTTCATAATTTATATTATTAATCATTATATGCGCTTGTAGCTCAATTGGATAGAGCGCCTGACTTCGGATCAGGAGGTTCTGGGTTCAACTCCTAGCAGGCGCACCATTATTCGCCCATATTCACCAGTGTCCCCTTTTTTCTTGCTTGACTAAATGAATAATAAAACAAAGAAATAGCTAAAAATAAATAAATTCCATTTAAACTAAATGCTTTAATAATTTCTACTGAATTAAATGTTTGATCAATTAATATACTTCTAGCTTCTTCAAAAATGTAAACTAGAGGAAGAGCATACGCAATATTTTGAAAAATTCCTGGTAAAGTTTCTACAGGATAATAAATACAACCAAAAGGAGCTAATAAAAACATTGTTGACCATGCTATATTTTCAAAAGATGGACCAAATCTTAACAATCCTGCAGAAACAAATAGGCCCAAGGTAACCCCAAAAATATATAAACTTAAAAAAAGAAGAAAAAGAGGAAGACCTAGATCAAGTATAGAAATTCCAAACAAAGGAGATGTAAGCAATATTGCTGGAACGAGACCAATTAAAGCTCTAATTAAAGCTGTAACAATAAGAGATGTAATTATCTCACTCATTTTCATTGGAGCAATAAATAAATTTGTAAAGTTTCTACTCCAAATTTCTTCTAGGAAAAGCATATTAAAACCTATGCTTGTTCTAAATAAAAAATCATAAAGTATAGCACAAGTTAAAATAACCCCGACAGCTCCATTATAATAAGTGCTATGTTCTGCAAAAAAATTTGAAATAAAACCCCATAATGTAATTTGAATAGAAGGCCAGTAGATTAAATCTAAAATCCTTGGAAGTGATCTGGTGATCAAATAAAAATGTCTTAAAAAAAGACCATACATTCTACCTAAGTTCATTTGAATTCCTTGTAAGTTTTAAGAACACTTCTTCCAAATTATTTCTACCATGTTTATCAATTAAGTTTTCCGGAGTACCCTGGTCAATAATTGTTCCATCTTTCATCATAAAAACAGAGTCACATAATCTTTCAACCTCTCTCATATTGTGAGATGCAAGAAGAACAGATATTTTTTTTTCTTTTTTATAATTTTCCAAAAAAGATCTAATATAATCTCCCGTTTCAGGATCCAAAGAAGCTGTTGGTTCATCTAATAGCAAAACACTTGGATCATTAATTAATGCTTTAGCTAAACTAACTCTATTTTTTTGACCAGAAGAAAGTTCTCCCGTTACACGATTCAAAAAATTTTCCAGTCTTAATTTTTGTGAAAGATGCTCAATTTTATAATTTAAATCTTTTACACTATATAATTTGCCATAGACTGTAAGATTTTGTTTTACTGTTAGCTTTTTAGGTAGTTCTATATATGGGGAAATAAAATTTATTTTATGAAGAAGTTTAATTCTATTATTTTCAATATTAAATCCATTAATTAAAATTTCACCACTTGTTGGTTTTAATAAACCTAATATCATAGCAATAGTTGTAGTTTTTCCACAACCATTTGGTCCAAGCAAACCTATAATTTCATTTTCATTAATTTTAAAATTTATATTTTTTACAGCCAATTTATTTGAATATTTTTTTGATAAATTATTAACTACTATTGAATTTTTCATATTATTTTGCAGCTCTTATTAATCTGTCATTTATTGTAATACCAAGTCCTTTTTTTGGAATTTTTTCTACAGATATTTTTTTATATTTCATTTTTT
>CAZAGV010000052.1:0-7230 GCA_964484975.1 uncultured Candidatus Pelagibacter sp. | reverse complement strand
CCAGCAAACATTGCAAATACGTGCTGGATACCTAAAGGTATTGACTGATTCAGTGGCAATTTTTTGTTAGTAGCTCCTGAACTTGAAGTTCTTTTTGAAGCTCTTTTTCTAGCCATATATCCTCCTTTAAAATTTATTAAAAAAAGGTATATTTATTATCTAGAATTGTAAAACAAATTAATCTTTTGTTTAATATTTCTTTATTTATTGGGAAAAATTTAACTCTAAATGGACATTAAGTTATTTAAATACATCCGCTTGAAGTAAATCCTACAATTGTTCCTGTGGCATTTATTTCAAATTTTCTTTCACAAGGAATTCCATATTTTTTTGTTTTGTAAACTAAAGTTTCGTTTCCTAATTCATTTACAAAATCTTCTGTGGGAGCTCCCAATTCCAATCTCAGTTCGTTAGCTTGCTTTCCAACAAACTGGCCAAATCTTTCATTTTCTTTTTCTGCAACCTCATCAGATTTTTTTTTTATTGTTTGACAACCCGATGAAAGTAATAAAATCGAAAATAAAATTATTACGAATCTTAATTTCATAATAACAAAGCATATCAGTGAATTGTGTCAAAAGATTAACTTTTAAGTTGTAAAAATTCACAAATTAGTAACAAAATTAAGCATTTTTTCTGACTTAGAGTAAGATTTTTTAAATAAAATCAAATAATGTACGAAAAAAATGGAGGTCTAATGTTAGATAACTACTTTAACTATAAAAAACATAAGACAGATTTTAAAACTGAAGTCATTGCAGGAGTGTCGACCTTTTTGACAATGGCATACATCATGTTTTTAAATCCTGTCATACTTGCCGACGGTGGTTTTGATTTTGGTGGTGTTTTCACCGCAACAGCTCTTGCAACTGCATTAGCTTGTTTTATTTGTGCATTTTACGCTAAAACTTGGCCCGTTGGACTTGCACCAGGAATGGGGATAAATGCATTTATCGCCTATGGTGTTTGTTTAGGAATGAAATATACGCCAGCTGAAGCTCTTGGTGCTGTTTTGGTAGCAGGTGTAGTCTTCTTAATAATTTCATTAACACCTATAAGAGCTTGGTTAATAAACTCAATTCCAAAAAGTTTAAAATTAGGAATTGGAGCTGGAATTGGATTGTTCTTAGCAATTATTGGTTTTGAAATTATGGGATTAACTGCAGATAACCCTGTTACACTTGTGCAGCTTGGTGATGTTTCTAATCCTTTATTACTATTAGGTGCTGGTGCATTTATTTCAATGATTGTAATGGAAAAAATGAAAATTAAAGGAAATATAATTATTGGAATAGTTGCTTTTAGTGCTATCGCTTGGATTACTGGCCTAGGACAATTCAACGGAGTTGTTTCTTCGCCACCACCTATGACACACTTAATGACTTTTGATTTAGGTGCTGCGCTTAGTGCATCGATGGTAACTGTAATTTTTACTTTATTCTTTATCGACTTTTTTGATACTGCTGGAACATTAACTAGTGTTGCAAACGTAGCTGGAAAAGTTGGAAGAGATGGAAAAATTGAAGACATCGATAAAGCAATGCTATCAGACAGTGCTTCTACTGTTGCGGGTGCTATGTTAGGTACATCAACTGTAACAACTTATGTAGAGTCAGCTGCTGGAGTAAAAGCTGGAGGCAAAACAGGAATGACTTCTCTTGTTATAGGAGTTCTTTTCCTAGCGTGTTTATTCTTCAGTCCACTAGCTACATCTCTTCCAAAAGAGATTGATGGTGCAGCCTTAATATATATTGCTACTCTTTTCGTAAGAAACATTACAGATATAGAATGGGATGATATAGCAGAGGCAGGACCAGCAGTGCTTGCTATGATTGCAATGCCATTTACTTATTCTATTTCTCATGGAATAGCTTTGGCATTTGTTTCATATGCTGCAATTAAGATTTGTACAGGTAAAATTGATTCAACAAGTCCAGCAATTTGGGTTATTGCTATACTAAGTGTAATAAGTTTTGCTGTAGCTTAAAAATTAAAAAGTTTGAAAAATAGGGCGGCTTTATAGTCGCCCTTTTTATTTTTGGTGTTTTTTCTTTATATCTTCAATTCTTATTTCTTCGTAAATTTCAAATGGTTGCACTATCCAAGGATTAGCTTCTAATTTTACTGCACAAAAATCAGGTTCAAAAGTCGATTTTTTTTTTTTCCAAAGTGTAGCAGTTTTAATATCTTCAATTTTACCTTTAATTGGTTCATAAGCCCTTAACCAGTCTACACTTTTGTTGAATGTAATTCCCGTATCAGATAAATCATCACAAAGTAAAATTTTGCCACCCATATTTGGAGCTATTGAACTCATTTCTCTAGAAAATACTATATCACCCTGTTCATCCTCTACTCCTTTACCGCTATAAGACTCAACTGCTAAGTAAGCACATTTCAATTTAAATACTCTGCTTAAAACATCTATCATTGGAGCACCTCCGCGCATAATACCAATTAAAATTGATGGCTTGTAACCACTTTCTTCAATTTGAATTGCAAGTTTCTCTACAGTTTCGTTATATTGATCCCAACTTACGATTAATTTTTCTGACATAATTTTCTATAATTTTAATTCTTAAAAATTAAAATTAAAACTGCAAGTAAAATTAAAGATACAATAGATGTTATTAAGATATACAACCTATGAATGTTTCTTCCTCTTAAATTAAAATAGTGCCTTGCTAGAACTGAAATTACTGCAATAGCACTTAAAATTAACCAACTGTATTTATGATAAACTATAAAGCTGTAGTGACCTGATAGCATTATAAATAAAACTAAAAAAGTCGAATAATTATTGTGTATAGATCTTTGTTTTGCAGCTAAGGATAAACTTTGGTCAAATTTTTTGTTTCTCTTACTACTATTAATTATATTCTCTTGATTTGGAATAATAACTGTAAATACATTTCCAAACATATTTGTACCTATTATTAGACCAACACTTAAAAATGCAAATTTTGCTCCATAAATTTGAGTAAATCCATATGATATTAAAATAAGCAAAATGAAAATTGTAGAAACAAATAAAACATTATTTTTTATAAGGCTTGATTTGCATAAAAAATCGTAAACAAACCAAGATATAATTAGTGAAAATAAAGAAAATATTATTGCAGTAGAAGGTAAAATTTCTAGAATTCTTTTATCTACCATTAATATACCAGACTTATAGTAGTAAATTACACCAAGTAACAAAATTCCAGTTATAAAAGTTAGATAACTTTGCCATTTAAAAATCGTTAAACTTCTTAAATAATTTTTTGGTGGTGATACTTTTAGTCTAGAAAGTTTGTAATAATAACCTGAATGCATAAGATATCCTTCACCATCAACATCTTTGCTTGATATTTTTTTGTTTAATTTATTATCTAAATAATTAAATAAAAAACTATTTCCAACCCATAATATTGCAAATAGTACATGGCCCCATCTTAAAATGAGTTCTAACCATTTCATCGAATAAGATAAAAATTCCATTAGTATTTAATTTTGTCTTCTTTTTTTTCCCAAATTTTAAATGCTTCTAGTGCTTCATCTCTATGCATTTGATGCATTTTAATTTTTCTATTTTCTAAATCTTTATTAATTTCAGAATAAATAAATGAATCGTCAAAATCTATGCTTTTTGCGTCAGTTCTGGTGTTTGCATAAAAAATATTTTCAATTCGTGACCAATATATTGCGGATAAACACATTGGGCATGGCTCACAACTTGAATACAAATCACATCCAGAAAGATTAAAAGTATTCAATTTTTTACATGCTTCTCTAATTGCAACAATTTCTCCATGTGCAGTTGGATCATTGTTCATAGTTACTTTATTAGAGCCTTCTGCAATAATTTTATTATTTTTTACAATAACGCATCCAAATGGTCCCCCTTTGGATTTGGCACTTTCAATTGAAAGCTCTATTGCTCTCATCATGTAAAGATTTTTTTCAGTCATAATCAATTATTTTTCATACTATTAATGCTTAATAAAATTTTTTCAGGTGTTGCAGGAGCATTTAATTCAGGTATTTTTTTATAATTTGATGTTGAAGCTATAGCGTCCTTTATTGCAAAAAATACACTCATTGCCAACATTAAGGGTGGTTCTCCTGTTGTTTTAGCTTTATTTATGACTTTCTCTTTATTTTTTCCATCTTTATAAATTTCTACATTGAATTTTTTAGGGATATCACTAACTGCAGGGATTTTATATGTTGAAGGAGAAAAAGTAGTTATTTTACCATTATTTTTCCAATTAACCTCCTCCATTGTAAGCCAACCTTGACCTTGAACAAAACCTCCTTCAATCTGACCAAATTCTAAATCTGGATTAATAGCATTTCCAGCGTCATGTAATATATCAACTTTATCTATTATGTTTTCTCCTGTTAAAGTATCTATTGTAACTTCGGTTACAGCTGCACCATAACAAAAATATAAAAATGGTCTCCCATAAAATTTTTTTTTATTAAAATTAATCTTTGGTGTGGAGTAAAATCCATTTGAAGAAAGAGATATACGATTTAAGTAAGCTTCTTGAGCAATATTATTAAATTTAAATGTGTAGTTTCCTATAAAGATTTTTTCGTTTTTATAAATAGCTTCTTTTTTAACTGGTATTTTATATTTTTTTTTTAAAAATTTTTCTAGATTTGATTTTATCCTTTTTACTGCATCTAAAGCAGCCGCACCATTAAGATCCGTTGTGGATGAAGCTGCACTCGCAGAAGTATTTGGAACTTTAGATGTATTTGTTGAAGATATTTGAACTTTTTCATAGGGAATACCAAATGATTTTGAAACTAACTGAGCTATTTTAGTATGTGTTCCCTGTCCCATTTCAATTCCTCCATGATTTAAATGGACACTACCATCAGTATAAATATGAACCAAAGCTCCAGCTTGGTTTAAATGAATTGTAGTAAATGATATTCCAAATTTTACAGGTGTAATTGAAATTCCTTTTTTTTTATATTTATTTTTTAAATTAAATTTTTTAATTTTAGAATATCTTTTCTTATAATTTGATTTTTTTATTAACTTATTAAATATTTCATTAATTAAATTATCTTCAATTTTCATACCATAATGCGTTATGTTTCTACTATTTTTTTTGTAAAAATTTATTTTTCTTATTTCCGAAGCATCTTTGCCTAAGTATCTTGAAATATTATCAATAATATTTTCAATAGCCATCATACCTTGATTTCCTCCAAATCCTCTAAATGCTGTTGAAGTAGAAGTGTTTGTTTTACAAAGATAATTTTGAACTTCTAAATTTGGAATAAAATAAGCATTATCAATATGAAGAAGAGCTCTCTCATTTATTGCTAAAGATAAATCCGGCGACATTCCACATTTTGATGCAAGTTTTAATTTTAGTGATTTTATTTCTCCTGTATCACTAAAACCTACTTCATAATCTGAAAAAAACTCATGTCTTTTACCGGTAATAATTATATCATCATCCCTATCTAGTCTAAGTTTAACTGGACATTTAGTTTTGTGAGCAAGCAATGAACAAATACTTGCAGTCATAAAGTTTGTTTCTTTTCCTCCAAAACCACCTCCTATTCTTCTCACTAAAACTGTTATTGAATTACTTTTTTGATTTAGCATCTTGGCAACTATTTGTTGAGTTTCGGAAGGATGTTGGGTTGAACTATAAACTAAAAGATTATTGTCTTCTTTAGGAACAACAAAAGCAACTTGCCCCTCTAAATAAAAATGTTCTTGACTACCAGTAGTAAAATTTCCTTTGAATCGATGTTTTGATTTTAATAATGCATTGTTCGGATTTCCTCTTTTAATCTTTCTTATTTTAAAAAGTAACTTTTTTTTTGCTAAGGATTCTTTTATTGTTACTATGGGTTTTAATTCTTTATAGTAAACCTTTGCCTTTAATACTGCCTTTCTAGCAAACTCTGTAGATTTTGCGGCTACTGCAAAAAGAGGTTGTCCATAAAATTCAACTTTATTATTCGCAAAAATAGGATCGCCATCAAAAACTGGACCAACGTCATTGCGCCCGGGAATATCTTTATAAGCAACAACAGAAACCACTCCCTCACTTGATTTTACATCTTTTAAATCTAATTTTTTTATTATCGCATGGGCTTTTTTACTCCACCCTATTGCTCCATAAATTGTACTATCTGGCTCTTTAATATCATCAGTATACTCTGCAAATCCACTTACATGCTTGTAAGCACTATCATGAATTCTCTTTTCACTGAAACAATCCTGTTTTTTCATAATTAATTTATTCTAATTAATTTATTTGATTTAGCTTCTAAAAAAAATTTTAATAGTAAATTCTCTGCTACTTCTAATCTATATTTCTTCGATGCTCTCATGTCATCAATTGGATGAAAATCTTGTTTTAGTTTATTCTTAGCTTTTTCAAAAATATCCGCTGAAAATTTAGAATTTATTAAAAATTTTTCACACTTAGTTGCTCTTTTTGGAATCTCGGACATGCCACCAAATGCAATAATAGCATCTTCAATCCTTTGGTTTTTTATCCTAAAATTAAAGGAAGCACATACAGACGAAATATCATCATCAAATCTTTTCGATATTTTGTATGCTTTAAATTTATGTTTTTTGTAAATAGGAATTTTTATAGATTTTATAAATTCACCTTTTTTTAATCTAGTTTTTCGATATCCAATAAAAAAGTCTTTGAGAAAAATTTCTTTATTATTTTTCTTTGTTTGTATTAATATTCGACTATTTAAAGAAAGGAGTAAAGGCAGTGTATCACCAATAGGTGAAGCTGTTGCAATATTTCCACCAATAGTGCCAACATTTCTTATTTGTACAGATCCATATCTTCTTAATATATTATGAAAGTCGGGATAATATTTTTGAATAAATTTTTCAACTTGTATAAGTGGAGTAGTTGCGCCAATATTAATTTCATCGTTAATAATTTTTATAAAATTGAGCTCTTTAATATCATTTAAACTAATTATGTCTTTTATTTCTTGTCTACTTTTTGTAACTATTAAAGATAAATCTGTTCCACCGCTTAAAAAATTTGAATTGGGATTTTGTTGGATTATTTTTTTTAGTTCATTAATTGTTTTTGGAGCAAAGTATTTTTTATTTTTGTTTTTAATAATTATATTTTTATTATTAATTTTTTTTAATAATTTAATAACTTTTGAATTATTTTGATCAAATTCATCATATCTAGTTTTTTTTTTTAAACTCTTGGCAGCATCAAT
>CAZAGV010000051.1:0-7288 GCA_964484975.1 uncultured Candidatus Pelagibacter sp. | reverse complement strand
AGATGATTTTGTCTTGTCTTTTTATGATATTAATCCACAAAAAAAAATTCATGCATTAGTTATTCCAAAAGGAAAATATATTGATCTTGATGATTTTAGCCAGAATGCTCCTCCTGAGGAAATGGCAGGATTATTAAAAGGGATAAATATTGTAGCTAAAAAATTAGGTATCTCGGCCGACACTGGAAAAGGATATAGAGCACTAGCAAACGTAAGTGAACATGGGGGTCAAGAGGTGCCACACTTGCATTTTCATCTATTTGGAGGTGAAAAAGTTGGGAAAATGGTTGAGTGAACACTCAAGTAGAAAGAAGTTATCTTGAAATTAGGTCTATAAATGAATTAGTGGCAAAAAATAAGCCATTTAATGATTTATATTTAAACAAAATTGATCCACCTGATTTTCAACTAAACAAATTTTTTTACAAAGAAATAGGAAAAAAACATAGCTGGACAGACAGATTACTTTGGAGCGACAAAACATGGATAAATTATTTAGAGAATTTTGGCGTTAATACCTACGTTTTAAAACACAATAAAGATATTATTGGATATTTTGAGCAGATTTTTGATAAAAATAAATTAGATTGTGAAATTGCTTATTTTGGAATCTTAGAAGAATACATTGGAAAAAAATTAGGAGGATATTTGTTGTCCGAAGCTATTAAAACATCATTTAATATTGGGTCTAAAAGAATTTGGGTGCATACATGTTCTTTAGATCACAAGAATGCATTAAAAAATTATTTATCTAGAGGGATGAAAGTTTTTAAATCTGAAATTATAAATTTACAATAGACTAGTGTGCCTGAGGCAATTTAAATATTTTTTTATTAACATTAGAATTTTTTTTAATATTAAAAATATATGTTACCACTAAATTTTGATATATATCTTCTGTTTGCCAACCAATTAAATCGTAAGAATCTTTATCAAAAAAAATGTTTATTAAGTTTCCATTGCTTTTCATATTAAACAGATAGTATTTTTTATTAAGAAATTTTGCTTTTAATTTTTCAATTTTTTGTAATAACAAATTTTTATCTAAAATTAATGCAAAAGGAGTCTGGTCTAGTGGATATGTAAAGTATTCTTTTCCCACTTGATTTTTTATTACTAGAGAATTTCCATTAGATACAATCAATTTTTTCTTTAAGTTATTATACTTACAATAAATTTTTTTTGGATATTGTATTATACAATTTCCTTCTTCAATTTTATCATTTATTGTTTGTTTAAAATTAAAACTTATATTATTTATTTTTTTAAAATTATTAATAATTTTATTTTCAACTGATGCATAAGAGTAATTAAAAAAATTAAATAAAAAAAAAAATAAAAATATTTTTTTTATCATTTAAGAACTTCTCTTTTACCAACGTGATTTGCCTTGCTAACTTCGCCATTAGCTTCCATCATATCAATTATTCTAGCAGCTCTATTATAACCAATTTGTAACTTTCTTTGTAAAAACGATGTAGATGCTTTCCCTTCAGATTTTATAATTTCCAATGCAGTATTATATAACTCATCTTGATTATCTATATCTAATAAATTTGTGTTAGCTTCTTTTTCGTCAGCAAAACTTAATATTTCATCCACATAATCTGGTTCTGCTTGTGATCTTAAAAAATTATTTATCTTTTCAATTTCATTTTCAGAAACATAAGGTGCATGAATTCTAACTATTTTATTTGCGGAAGACATATAAAGCATATCACCCTTTCCAAGAAGTTGTTCGGCACCCTGCTCTCCTAAAATTGTTCTACTATCTATTTTTGATGAAACTTGAAAAGATATTCTAGTTGGAAAATTAGCTTTTATTGTTCCAGTTATAACGTCAACACTTGGTCTTTGAGTTGCCATTATTATATGAATCCCAGCTGCTCTTGCCATCTGAGATAATTTTTGTATATATCCTTCAATTTCTTTACCCGCAACAAGCATAAGATCAGACATTTCATCTACAATTACAACTATGTAAGGCATAGGAAGCTTATGTTTTGAATTATAACCATCTATGTTTCTCACACCTTCTCTAGTCATTAATCTGTATCTACTTTCCATTTCTTTAACCACCCAACCCAAAACTGAAGCAGCACGTTTTGCTTCTGTAATAACAGGACATAAAAGATGAGGTATTCCTTCGTATGTTGATAGTTCTAACATTTTGGGATCGATAAGAATAAATTTGCATTTTTCAGGAGTGTGTTTGTATAGCAAGGATAAAATTATTGTATTAATGCAAACTGACTTTCCTGATCCAGTTGTTCCAGCAATTAATAAATGAGGCATAGAAGTTAAATCTCCAACTATTGGGATCCCAGAGATACTTTTTCCAAGTGCTATAGGAAGTTTAATTTCTTTTTTTAAAAAATTTGTACTTAAAATTATTTCACTTAAATAAACATTTTCTCTTGAGGAATTAGGAAGTTCAATTCCAATCGTGTTGCTACCTGGAATAGTTGCTATTCTTGCAGATTCAGAACTTGTATTTCTAGCAATATCTTCAGATAAATTAATAATTTTGGAAACTTTTATGCCAGCAGCTGGTTCAAATTCATTTAAAGTAACAACTGGACCACGACTAACTTTTTTTATATTACCCTCGACACCAAAATCTAAAAGTATTTTTTCTAAAGTTTTTTCATCTATTTTATCTTCTGATAAATTTTTATCACGTTCAGATTTAGTTGGTTTTTTTAAAAAATCAATAGAGGGCAATTTAAATTTATATTTAATTTGGTTTTCAGAAGGTTTTTTATTGAAAGGTAAATCTTCTTGAATTAATTTTTCGCTACCTTCAGAGGTTGGTTCAATTATATCTTGATTATTATCAAAGTTTTTTATTTTATCTTTTTTTCTATTTTTAATAATAATAAATAAATTTTTAATAAAATTTTTCAAAAATGAAATACTAAAATTTATACTTATCAAAAATAAAAAAATAATTAATATTAGCAAAATATAGTAAGATATATTTTTGTTTAAATATATTAAATTTGATAAAAAGGTATTTTGTAAAAAATTTCCAACAAATCCTCCATTACCATTAATTGAAAGCCAGAAAGAGTTTGGGTAAAAAGTATTAAAAAAGAATGAACCTAAAATACTATAGGCTGTCAAATAAAAAGTATTTTCAATAATGATTAAAAATTTCTTATTTTTGATAAGATTAATTCCAGTAAAAAATATTGTAAAAGATATTAAAAATGAAACTAATCCAATTGATTGAAAGAATAAATCCGATGTATAGCTTCCCTTAAAGCCTAATAAATTTTTTACAGTTGTATTTTCTGTAAAAATAAAGTTTGGATCCTCAGGAGAATAGCTGAATAAAGCAAGAAAAAGCAAAATTGAGATAATAATTAGAAAAATACCTATAATTTCAGCTACTCTTTTTATAGTAAAATCAAGGGTTTTTTTGCTTAGGCTTTTTATGTCCATTTTTAAAGAATCTATTTTGTAACTTTGTATCATTTAATATTTATTGTTAAAATTAAAATTTAATTATGAATGTATGCTTAATTGGTAATGGTATTTCCACTTTAATATTAGCTAATGTTTTAGCAAATAGGGATATTAAAGTATCAATATATGAAGAAGTTGAACGAAAAAAAAAACTAATTACCAGAACTTTAGGCATATCAAAAAATAACTATAGTTATTTAATAAAAGAAAAAATTAATATTAAAAGAGAGTCTTGGCCCATAAATAAAATTAAAATTTTTAATGAAATAGAAGATAGTAGAGAAATACTTAATTTTGGATCTAAAAATGATAAAATTTTTTATATTATAAAGTATAGAGATTTAATTAATTTGTTATATCTGAATATAAAAAAAAATAAATTTGTAAAACAACATAAAATAAAAAATTCTTCTTTTTTTAATTCTATTCTTAAAGAAGAAGATAATTATGATTTAATTATTAATTTTAACGAAAAAAATAAAATATCTAAAAAATTATTTTTTAAAAGAAATGAAAAAGATTATAATAGCTTGGCATTTACTTCATTAATTGATCATGAGAGATGTGATAATAATATTGCGCATCAAATATTTACAAAGTTTGGACCCCTAGCCTTTTTACCATGCTCAAATAACAAAACTTCAATCGTGTTTTCAGTATTGGATCAAAATAGCATTCTACCAGATAATAAAATTAAAGAATTAATTATAAATTATAACAGAAAATATAAAATTAAATCATTTACAAAATTTGAAAAATTCAAATTAAAAAGTTCAATATTAAAAAATTATTATTACAAAAAAATTTTATGTTTTGGTGACAACCTACACAAAATACATCCACTAGCTGGACAAGGCTTAAATATGACAATTAGAGATATAAAAATATTATTAAAACTAATGGATTCTAGAACTAACCTTGGTTTACCTTTGGACAATTCAATTTTAGTAGATTTTCAAAATAAAACCAAACATTACAATTATATATTTTCAAGTGCTATAGATTTTATTCATGAATTTTTTAAATTTGATAATAATTTTGGTAATTTATATTCAAAAAAATTATTTAATTTTTTAGAAAATAATAATTTATTTAAGAAATACACAACAAAATTTGCAGACAGGGGAATTTTTTTTAATTATTGAAGAGTTTTGTTGCTAAAATTATCGACAGTATAAGTTGATAAAATTTCTTCTAATTTTTTTTTTCTTTCATTTAAATTAATTGTTTCCAAAAGTATTTGTTTTTCTTCCAAAGAGAATGGTGATGCCATTGCAAGAGTATTAATAGTTTGATCTAAATTTTGTTTTTCAAGCTTTTTCCAATTGATTATATAGCCTTCCTTAATAAATAGTGATTTTAGTTCTTTAAATATAAGTTCAAGATCTGAAAATTTTATTTCCTCTTTATTTTCTTCAAGGTCACAATAAAAATCATTAAAACTTATTGAACATTCCCTATAAAGTTTTTCATTCTCTAACTCTTCAATTATTTTAAAGCGACTAATTCCAACTAACACAATTAGGTATCTCCCATCATTTGTTTCATTAAAGCTTGTGATTTTACCTGCACATCCAATATTATAAAGCATAGGTATATTTTGATTAATTTTTTTTGGTTGTACCATGCCTATTATTCTGTTGCTTTTCATTGCATCATCAACCATATCAATATATCTAGGCTCAAAAATATTAAGAGGTACTGTTGTTCTTGGAAAAATTATAAAATTAGATAATGGAAAAACTGGAATTTTATTTGGTAAATGATCGATTTTTTTTTTCATAAATTCTTATTTAATTATTATCTTATAATATACTATTAAAATGGATAAAATTTTAGAATTAATCAAATCAGAAATAAACAACTTAAATATTTTATCTAAAATGAATAATATTGATGAAATAATTAAAAGATCATCAATTTTAATAGAAAAATATCCAAAAATTCAAATTTTTTATAATTTTCTTGGCTCTTCATTAGAAAAAAAAAATAAAATCTATGAAGCTGAAGTTATTTACACAAAAGCTTTAGAAATTGACCCAAAAAACAGTTTTGCATTAGTTAATCTAGGAAGGATATCTAGATTAATAAATAATTACCAAAGATCAGATGAGTTGTTGCAACAAGCTTTAGAATTAGAGCCAGAAAATTTATTTGCACAATTAAATTATGGAGAATTAAAAATTGAGCAAAATAATTTTAAAGATGCAATTTCTATTTTTGAAAAAATATATGAAAAAAATAAAAATTTTCAAAATATAGCTATAAGATTGGCAAACACATATTCTATAATTGGAGAATTTAAAAAAGCTGAAGAATACTTTTCTATAGTTTCAAAAAGAAAACCAGAATTATTTGCAGCAGATTATAGGCTGAGTAATATCATTAATTATTCTGAAAGAAAGGATCATCAAAAATTACTTTTAGAAAAAATAAATGATACAAAATTTGATAAACTTAACAAGTATCCTTTATTTTTTGCAATTGCAAAATCTTATGAAGATCAAAAAAATTATGAACAAGCTTTTAAATATATCGAGATCGCGAACAAAGAAAGAAACAAATTAGTTGTTGAAAATCCTTTGCGTTATGAGGAATTTTTCTTAAATAAAAATAAAGAGATTTTTTCAAATACAAACATAAAAGAAAATTTAAGTAATAATTTTTATAAAAAAAAGTTAATATTTATAGTTGGTCTTCCAAGATCTGGAACTACACTATTACATCAAATTTTATCTGCTCATTCAGAAACTTATGGAGTTGGTGAATCTATAGTTCTAAATGTATTTTTTTTTAAAAATTTACTGAATAATAATTTTTTAAAAAATTTAAAAAAAGACAATAAAATTAACGTAGAAAATTTAAGGGAAATTTCTTTAAAACTTGGAAAAAATTATGATTATTTTGATTTAAACAAAATAAAAATCGATAAAGCTCCGTCAAATTTTTTCTGGATAGGTTTTATTTCTACTCTTTTTCCAGATTCAAAAATTATTCATATAAAAAGAAACATCAAAGATAACTGTTTATCAATTTATAAAAATCTATTTGGTGGAAATAGGACTGAATGGACCTACAATATAACTAATATTCAAAAATATGTAAAAATATATAGAGAAATGATGGATTTTTGGAAGAACAAAATTGATGAAAAAATTTATGAAATCAATTACGAGGACATAGTCAAAAACCAAGAAATAGAAATTAAAAATTTATTAAATTTCTGTAATTTAAAATTTGAACAAGGATGTTTAGAATATCATAAAAGTAAAAATCCAATCAAAACTGTTAGCATAAATCAAAGTAGAAAACCAATTTACAAAGATTCTATAGAGTCAAATCTTAGATATAAAAATTTTAATAATCTTTTTAAAGATATTTAATGCCAGACAATTTTTCTAAAATTATTCATGAATTAAATAATAAAAACTTTAATAAAGCTCTTAATTCAAACCTTATTGATTTTTCACCTGAACGCACTGGATGACCATTTGATTTATTAACTACTTCCATTCCATATTTTTTATAATAATTTCCTGTAAGGCTTTTTTTGAATTTACTGCTTGAAGCTACATCTTTAGGTGAACTTACTGCGTATGCAGTATTGATCCACAACATTCTTGATTTGTTGTACATCCCATGGCATATTCTTTATAAGATTAATTGTGTTCAGAAGTACTAAAAACATTGAACAAAGATTAGTCGGAGAAATATAAGCGGGCATAGCTCAGTGGTAGAGCGTCTCGTTGCCAACGAGAAGGCCGTGGGTTCAAGTCCCATTGCCCGCTCCAATTCAATATGACTGATTTAAAAGAAA
>CAZAGV010000050.1:0-7356 GCA_964484975.1 uncultured Candidatus Pelagibacter sp. | reverse complement strand
AAAAAATATTCCATTAATTGATCAACACGATAAATTTGGTTTTTGGGGAGGAAAATTTGGAGGTAATTTCATTCCTGAAACCTTAAAAAAACCAGTAGAAGACCTTACAATATTATTTGAAAAATTAAGGAGAGATAAAAAATTTATTAAAGAAAGAGATTACTATTTTAAAAATTGGGTAGGATCGCCAACTTCCTTCGTAAAATTGGAAAACTTAACTAAACTTCTGGGTGGTGCTCAAATATGGACAAAAATTGTTTCGGAAGCCAATGGCGGTGCTCATAAAATTTATAATGCCACTGTTCATTGCCTTATAGCCAAAAGAGCTGGAAAAAAATATATCGTAGGTGACACAGGAGCGGGATATGCAGGAAAAATGCTTAGTATGGCTGCAAAAAAATTTGGCTTAAAATGTAAAATATTTATGGGCGCAAAAGACATTAAAAGACAAAAACCCAACTGTGATGCTATGAAAAAAAACGGAGCTAAAATAGTTCCAGTTTACACGGGCAGCCAAACACTTGTTGATGCCGTTAGCGAATGCATGAGATACTGGGTATCAAATTGTGATACTACCCATATGTGCGTGGGCTCAACTGTAGGGCCTAATATTTTCGTCAAAATTTGTGGATGGAGTACATCACAAATTTCTAGAGAACTTTTTATACAAATGAAAAAGGAGTTTGGAAGTATCCCAAAAAAAGTAAAATTATTAAACTGTGTTGGAGGAGGATCTTCAAGCTTTGGTTTTTGGAATGAATTTATGCACTATGATAAAAAACAAATTGAGTTTGTTGGTATTGAGGCTGGTGGACCAAAAAAAAGTAAAAGACATGCGGCTCCTTTAACTTATGGATCAAAAATTGGAATATTGCATGGTGCAGCTCAATATGTAAACCAAGATACAGAAGGTCAAATAGAAGAAACAGAATCTATTAGCGCTGGATTAGACTATCCAGGAGTTTCTCCACTTCATTGTTTTTTAAAGGATACAAAAAGAGCAAGATATACTGCAGCCACTGATGAGGAAGCATTAAATGCATACAAATTGGTAACTAAGTATGAAAATTTAAATCCAAGTTTGGAACCAAGTCATGCATTTGCAGAAGCAATAAAAATAGCTCCAAAATTAAACAAGGATACCATTGTTTGTGTGTGCAGTTGTGGAGATGCGTATAAAGATAAACATATTTTGAAGCAAAGATTAGGAAAATACTAATGATCACATCACCAATTAATTTAGCTTTTAAAAAATGCAAAAAAGAAAAAAGACCCGCTTTGCTAACTTATACGGTTGCTGGAGACAATACTAAAAAAAAATCATTAGAAATACTAAATTCAATTTCAAATCATGCGGATATTGTTGAGTTAGGATTTCCACATAATACTCCCATAGCTGATGGTGGTCAAATTCAAACATCTAGTTACCGAGCAATTCAAAAAGGTATTAAAATTAAAGATGTATTTCAAATAGTTAGTAAATTTAAAAAAAATAAAAACTCAAAACCTTTAATTTTAATGGGTTATTACAATATAATTTATCAATATGGTGAAAATAATTTTTTAAGAAAGTGTAATAAAGTAGGTGTAAATGGTTTAATTGTAGTTGATTTACCTTGGCCAGATAACAAATCTTTTGCAAAAAAATGCAAAAAAAAATCAGTCACTTTTGTGCAACTTTTATCTCCAACTACTTCAAAAAAAAGAATGAAAAAAATTATTAATGATTCACATGATATGATGTATTATATATCAATGCTTGGTACCACAGGTAGTAAATTAAGACTTTCTCCCAAAGAAATATTGAAAAATTACAACAAAGTAAAAAAAATAAATAAAAATAAAAATTGTGTAATAGGATTCGGAATTACAAATAAATCAATTAAATCTTTCAAAAATTCAGATGGGGTGGTTGTTGGAAGTGAAATTTGCAAAGAAATTACTAGAAGTTTGATAAATAGACAAAATCCTGTCACAAATGTAAGTAAAATAGTAGAAAAGCTGAAAAATAAAATTTTATGAACTGGTTAACAAAAATAAAAACTTTTGGTGACAAAATAAAGGCAAATCTACAAAAAAAATTTCCAACAAAAGAGGAAATTGCAAATTCAGGTTGGACAAGTTGCTGTAAAGGTCCAGTTCTAAAAAAAGATTTAGAAGAAAATTTATGGGTATGTAATTCGTGTGGAAAACATCATAGAATTGGTTGTAAAGAAAGATTTGATATATTTTTTGGAAAAAATAGATATGAAATCCTTGAAACGCCCGTTCCAGCTGAAGATCCTTTGAACTGGAAAGATACAAAATCTTATAAAGAAAGATTATTTCAAGCTAGAAAAAAAACTAGACAAAATTGTGCAGTAATGATTGCAAAAGGTCAAATTAATGGGATTCAAATTATAGCAGGTGCAATAAATTTTAATTTTATAGGCGGATCGGTTGGTGCTGCGGAAGGAGAAGCCATCATTTATGGAGTACAACATGCAATAGATAACAAAACTCCTTATGTTTTTTTTCCTTGTGGCGGAGGTCAAAGAATGTTTGAAAGTCCAATTGCTTTGGCAAATATGACTAGAACTACACTTGCAATAAATGAGTTAAAAAAAAATAACCTTCCTTACATAGTATGTTTTACAGATCCAACAGCGGGAGGAATAACTGCATCGTTTGCTATGTTGGGAGATATTCACTTTGCAGAAAGTGGTTGTTTAATAGCATTTGCTGGCAAAAGAGTAATTCAAGCAACAGTTAAGGAAGAATTAAGTCCAGATTTTCAGACAGCAGAATTTGTCCAGAAGCATGGTTTTGTTGACAAAGTCGTAAATAGAAAAGATTTAACTAATGAAATCGGAAAATTGCTTGAAATATTGCTAAAGAAGAATTCTGAGGTAAATTCAGAATTATCAAATGAAACTTCAACAAATACTGAGCAGCCTACAAAAGCTGCATCCTAAAGAAATAGATTTAAGTTTAGATCGAATTAAGAAGCTCTGTAATAAGCTTGGAAATCCCCAGGATAATTTAAAATATATATCTGTAGTTGGAACAAATGGAAAATATTCTACAATTCAAGCGATTAGAGCTATACTCAATGATGCTAATATAAATTGCAATGTTTATACAAGCCCACATATTCAAAAAATAAATGAGCGATATGAATATAATAATGAGGAAATTAGCGATAATGAATTATCAAAATTATTACTTAAGGTTAAAGAAATAAACAATAATGATTCAATTACCTATTTTGAAATTTTAACTGCTGCTTATTTTTACGAAGCAAATAAATATAAAGATAATATTAACATTATTGAAGCAGGTTTATTTCATAGATTTGATGCTACAAACATAATAAAATCAAATTTAGCAAGTGTAGTTACAGCAATTGGCCTTGATCATTTAGATTGGTTACCAAAAAATGAACAAACAATAGATAAGATAATATTTGAAAAAACTTCATCTTTGTTAAATTCAAAAATTATTATATCAAAACAAAGCTCGAATGAAATTATAGATAAAATAAAAGATTCAATTAAAAAAAACTCTTCAAATCAATTAATTTTTGGTAATGATTTTAATTACTCTTTAAATGAAAATGGATTTTTTTACTATGAAGACAGTTATGGAGGTCTTAAACTACCACTTCCTAATCTGGAAGGTGAATTTCAATTATCTAACGTAGCAACAGCTATAGCTACTGTAAGAAATATAGATGAAATAAATGTTTCAGATGAAAATATTAAAAATGGAATAACAAAAATTAAAAATATTGCAAGATTTCAAGAAATAAAAAATGGAAAATTAAAAGATTTAGTTAAAAAAAATAAAATTTATATCGATGGATCTCATAACTCTCTGGGAGCTAGTGTTTTAAGCAAGCATTTAAGTTCTCTAAAATGCAATAAGCATATAATTTTAGGAATGATGAACAATAAAGATCATATTGATTACATGGACTATTTTAAGAATAAAATTTCTTCATTAACAACAGTTGATATACCAAACCAACCTAATGCTATTAGTGGTGAAGAGTTAATGAAAAAATTAAAAAATTCAAAAAATACCAAATATAAAAAATCAATTAAAGAAGCCATTAAATCAATTGATTTAAAAGATAAAGATATAATTATAATTACAGGATCCTTATACCTTGCAGGTGAAGTTTTAAACCAAAATTAAATATTTTCTTTTATCCAAGAAATAATATTTGATTTAGTAGTTGCTCCAACTTTAGTTGCTTTTAAATCTCCATCTTTAAACAATAACATTGTTGGTATGCCTCTTATTCCATACTTGGTAGGAGTATTAGGTTCATTATCAATGTTGTGTTTTGCAATAGTTACTTGGTCAAACATTTCGTTAGATATTTCTTCTAAAGTTGGCGCTATTTGTTTGCAAGGTCCACACCATTCTGCCCAGAAATCAACTACTATTGGTTTTGAAGATTTTAAAACTTCGCTATCAAAATTCTCATCTGTTACACTAACTGTAGCCATAAAACTTATATATAATTTAATTTAACTAATTCAACTTTAAAAAAAAATTTTTTTGAATTATCCACACTAAGAATTTTCATATTTTTTTTCTATTGACATTACATGAGTATTAAGTTCATCCAAAAATTTTAATTTTTCCTGGTCATTCTCATTAGAATATTTATCTCTTAATGTATCAATTTCATTATAGCAGGCAGAAACTGTCCACCATTTTTCAAATTTTTCACTTAAAATTCTTTTGGATATAGATCTTTTTATAGATTTAAACAAATCAGATGGTAATACTTCCGGTGCTTCTTGATAAATTATTTTTTTACCAAATCCTATAAGTCTATCGTCATCAAATTTATCTAATAGTTTTAATTTTTCTTGCCAAGATGCGGCATGCCATGCAGGAAAAAGTGCAGTATCTTTATTTGAAGTAAATTTATTATAAATACTTTCTTCTGCATAAATATCTTCCTGTGATTTTGATTGCTCTTTTTCTTCTGCTATTTCTCTAAGTGCTGTAAGGATATTTTGTGAAAATTTTTCATTATCTCTAACTAGTTTTGCTCTTTTTTTAATCAAACTTAGATCCATTGCGTTGTAGGGTTCAACTTTCATTGCATATTCTGCATCGAGTATAATGGGAGCTTTATTTGATCTAATAGTTCTTAAAAATTTAGGAGTTTTTTTCATTTCGACTTTTAAGTCATTTATGGACATATTTAAAATTGGCTCAATATCAACCCGAAGATCGACAGCCTGGCCCCAATTATAAATAGGGTGTATGCAGTGTTTTGGATGTAGAGGAGCACATAGATATAATCTTGATTTTCCATAAAAATATTCGTTTAAACTAATAATTTCTTCTTTTTTAAAAATTGTTTCTGTATCTAATTTATTTGATGTTTTTAAAAACATATCCCAAGTACTTGGTTGTCTTTTTTTAATAATACTTAAAATTTTTGCGGTTAGAGTGGCGTCTGCTAATGCGCTATGAGCATCACTGGAGTCTAAACCTTGCATTCGTGAAAGCGATTCAAGTTTAAATACTGGATTATTCTTTTCATTTATTTCTGTTTCTAAAACAGAAGTGTCTACTGCGTAAGCAGCCCTTGCAATATTAATGCCATCATGTCTTTTATTTGGAGATGCATTAGTAATATAAGGATATCTTATACCTTTAAAAAACTCCTTTCTTATCATTTCATCATCAAATCCTATATTTGACCATCCCAAGAAGATTGCTGGACTCCATTTCTTGAAAATTTTTTCAACTTCACCAAGCATTTGGTAGTGACTTAAATTTCCTTGAGTTAATTGTTTAATACTTGTTTTATTAACTATTAATGCCATTGCTTGTGGGATTTCACCTTCTGGCAATCTACATCTAAAATTAAACCTGTCTTTTTCTTTAAAATTTTTATCAACTAATATTCCACCAATTTCAATTATGCTTCCGAAATCGGTACTTGCGCTTGATGACTCGATATCCCATATAGCTAAATTCATATATTTATTTATCCTTTAAAAAGCCATGTTTTGATGGATGTTTAGATTATTTTTTGAGGACTAAACCATTTGCATCTAAACAAGTAGCTCTTAGTTAGCACTATCTCTTCTAAGAATATATCAATGAAAGTCAACTTAAATTATTCATTTCGTTAAATTTTTTTACTCTTCCTAGAAATAAATTTTGATACATGAGCAATTCTGCTCCTTCAATTTTAAAATCTTGAAATAAATTATCTACTGTACATAATAATATTACTCCTGAAGTAATATTTGTTTTGTAAACAACATTGTGCGCTAAAGTATATGCCCCTAATTGTAAAAAATAATCTTGAATGTAATCAACTTTTTTTGGTTTATTTGCTTGCTTAAAGTCTATAATAGCTTCTTTTCCTTTATAAACACCTACAAGATCTGCTGTGCCGGCATATTTTTCTGGATAATAAAGTGTAGTTTCCATTCCAAATATTTCTTCTAATTTTCCTTTGATGCCTTTATCTATTATTTCTTTAGCCATATTTTTATATTGTTCATTACTTTCAAAAAAACTCTCGTTAATTCGTCCTCTTAAAAAATCTTCTATATAAGAATGCATTGATGTGCCCCTGCTAGACGCTTCAGTTTTAATTTTATCAGCTTCTTTGTGACCTACTCGCTGTTTCCAATTTTCTAATGCTGCTTTGTCCTCTTCTGATTTAGTCGCTTGTAAAATAGAGGTAACACTTGGTAATTTTTCATCATCAAATAAATATTTTCTCATACCATTTTCAATGGATCTTGATGATTTTGGATAATTAAATTTATTATTCCACTTCATTGTGCACTTATAAATGTATTTAATTTGAAAATGAAATTAATTTTTTAGTTGTTTTGAGTGGTCAACAAATTTTTCTACGTTTTCTGTTTTAACAGCTTTTTCAACTTGCTCGGGATCTTTTATATTTTCTAAAGTTCTAGTAATTGATCTAGCATCTGTGCCAAATGTATCCACAACCTTCATTGCTTCTTCTAATTTTTTTCGAAGGACAATTACATTATCAAAATGCTTTGCAAACCTTGTGCTGATTGTTTTTAAGTGATTATAAATTTCTGTTGCACCCTTTTGGACTTTTAATGACTGAAAGCCCATATGTAAAGATTGTAAATAAGCTGAAAGAGTATTTGGTCCCATGATTACAATTTTATACTTTTTCATTAATTCTTGGGTTAATAATTCTTTAGTACTAGGATCTTGATAGTCAGTTAATTCTTTATATAAACTCTCTGTTGGCGCATACACTATTCCAAAATCTGTAGTTTTTGGTGGAACAATATATTTTTCATTCACACTTTTAGCTTTATCTTTAAAAGCTTTAGCTAATTT
>CAZAGV010000049.1:0-7440 GCA_964484975.1 uncultured Candidatus Pelagibacter sp. | reverse complement strand
GATTGGAATGATCAAATTTTTAGATCGTCAAAAGAAAAAGATGACGCAATTATAAGAAAAATACTTGAATGTAATAAAACGGGACAGCCTTTGTTAGTTTTTACAGCAAATATAAATAAATCTGAACATTATTCTGATTTGCTAAATAAGCAAAAAATAAATCATACCGTCTTAAATGCTAAAAATCATGAAAGGGAAGCAGAAATTATTTCAAATGCTGGTAAAAAAAATTCAGTAATAATAACAACTAGTATTTCAGGAAGAGGTGTAGATATAAAATTAGGAGGAAAATCCTTTAAAAATAATAATGAAAAAGAAGAAATTAAATCCTTGGGTGGTTTATACGTGATTGGAACTGAAAGAATGGAAAGTCGAAGAGTTGATAACCAGGCAAGAGGACGTTCTGGAAGACAGGGAGATGAAGGAAATTCAATTTTTTATGTAAGTCTGCAAGATGATTTGATGAGAATTTTTGGTTCTGAGTCTATGAACAGTATACTTGAAAAACTTGGATTAAAAGATGGTGAAAGTATTGATCACCCTTGGATTAATAAAGCATTAGAAAGAGCTCAACAAAAAGTTGAGGCAAGAAATTTTGATATTAGAAAAACTTTGTTAAAATTTGATAACGTACTTAACGACCAAAGAAAAGTAATATTTGGTCAAAGAAATAAGATAATTGTTAGTAAAAATTCATTTGATTATTCAAATGAATTTCTGCACGAAATTATAGTTAAATTAAAAGAATTAAAAAAATTAAACTTAACAAAAGATAAAAATAACGAAAATTCAATTCAAATAAAATCAATTTTGGGAAAATCGTTTAATGATAATGAAATTAGCTCAATTTTGGATTTGAACGAAGAAAATTTTGAAAATGAAATTAAAAACAAATTTTATAATAAAAGATCAGAAAGAGAAAAAATACTTGGTAAAGACCAAGCTTTGGAATTAGAAAAAAGAATATTATTGCAACTTATCGATCAAAATTGGAAATCTCATATTCAATATTTGGAACAATTAAGAGGGGTTGTAGGTTTAAGATCATATGGTCAAAGAGATCCTTTGGTAGAATATAAAAAAGAAGCTTATTCTTTATTTGAAAATTTATTATTTAAACTAAAATCTGATTTGGTTACTGTCTTATTAAATCTTGAAGTTGTACAAGAAAAACAGAAGCCGATTGAGAATAATGCTAACAATGACATTTCTTTTAAAAAAATTGGAAGAAATGAGCCCTGCCCTTGTAATTCAGGAAAGAAATACAAACATTGTCATGGCTCTCTATGATGCAGCAAAAAAAATAGCAACCAATATCGCTAAAAATAAAAAATAAATTAAATATTTTTTAAAATAAGAAAATTTGTTAATAAATTTATCAACAAAATTAGTTTTTATTAACAGGCTATCTGATAATTTTGAACTATGTGTAAAACCTTGATTTCTGCCAATAGACAAAAATTTATTTTTCCTTTGTAATAAAATCTCTTCTTTATCCATATTTAAGAAAAAATCTAAGTTTTTTCTAATTGAATTTCTCACATTATCTAAAATTAAATCTTTATCTCTATGTGCTCCACCTAAAGGTTCTGCAATAATTTCATCAATTATTTTTAAACCAAAAAGATCCTTGGAAGATAGCTTCATTGCTTTGGAGGCTTCTAGTGTTTTTTTTGGATCTCTCCATAATATTGTGGCACATCCTTCTGGTGATATTACTGAATAAATTGCATTTTCTAACATTAAAACTTTATTAGAGGAAGCCAAAGCTATTGCTCCTCCTGATCCACCCTCTCCAATAATTATTGATATTGTTGGAACAGTTAATTCCATACAACATTCTATTGATCTCGCAATTGCTTCGGCTTGACCTCTTTCTTCTGCTCCAACACCCGGGTATGCTCCAGGAGTATCTACAAAAGATATTACAGGAATTTTAAATTTATTTGCTAGCTTCATTAATCTTATAGTTTTTCTATAACCTTCCGGTTTCATCATTCCAAAATTTCTTTCAATCCTTGTTTCAAGATCTTCGCCTTTTTCTTGTCCAATTACCAAAACTGATTTATTTTCAAATTTTGCAAATCCACATATTACCGATTGATCTTCACCATAAAATCTATCACCAGAAAGAGAAATAAAATCTTCAAAAAGATTATCTATAAAATGCTTTGCTTTAGGTCTGTCTTCATGTCTTGCAACAAGAGTTGTTTGCCAGGGATCTAAGTTTGAATAAATATCTTTCAGTCTAGAGTCTATTTCGTTTTGAAGTTTGGAAATGTTTTGAGTATCAACTTCTGACAAACCTTCTTGATTATAAGGATCTTTAAGTTTATTAAGTTCTACTTCCAAATTTTTAATTTCTGATTCAAAATTTAAATAATTTTTCATATTTTTCTTATAGTGTTTATAAAGCAAAAAAGGGCAAGAAAATGGTAATATTTTAAAATTATTAATTATAAATTGACTATTTTATAACCAAAAAGTTATATTGAATGCTAATAAGGACTTATACGGATTACCATAATGAAAGAAAAATACTTAAAAATCAAAAATTTATCAATTTCTCAAAAATTAGCAAATTTTATAAATAAAGAATTATTGCCAGGAACTAAAATCAATAAAGAAAAATTTTGGAAAGGTTTTGATAAATGCGTTCATGAACTTGCGCCAAAAAATAAAAAACTACTTCAAAAAAGAGAAAGATTACAAAAGGCGATTGATGCATTACATATAGATAAAAAAGATGATCAGTTGAATTTAAAAAAATATACTGAATTTTTACTAAAAATTGAATATTTAAAAAAATCTGGACCAAATTTTAAAATCAAAACTAAAAATATTGATGTTGAAATATCAAGCATATGTGGTCCACAACTGGTTTGTCCAGTTTCAAATGCGAGATTTTTATTGAATGCAGCAAATGCAAGATGGGTAAGTTTATATGACAGTTTATACGGAACAGATATAATTCCAGAAACTAATGGTGCTGTAAAAGGAAAAACTTACAATCCAATAAGAGGAAAAAAAGTAATCGAATATGCTCGTAATCTATTAGATAAATTTATACCTTTAAAAGACAAAAGTTGGAAGGATTTAACAAAAATTCCAGAAGTTATAAATAATAAAATAAATTTAAAACTAAAAAATTCTAATCAATTTGTGGGTTACAATAAAAAATTAAATAAACTTAACTCTCTTTTGTTTGTTAATAATAATCTGCATATAGATATTTTATTTGATCAGAGTGGACAAATGGAAATTAATAATCCAGAAGGCAATCAAGATAAAATTAAAATACACGATATTTTTTTAGAATCAGCAATATCTACTATTTGTGATCATGAAGATAGTGTCGCCGCAGTAGATGCTGAGGATAAAGTTCTTGGATATAGAAATTGGCTTGGTTTAATGAAAGGAGATTTAAAAGCAGAATTAACAAAAAATGGAAAAAAAATATTGAGAAAATTAAATCCAGACCGAAACTATATTTCTACAAAAGGAAAAAAAATTAAACTACATGGAAGATCTTTGTTGTTAAATAGAAATGTAGGTCATCTTATGACAAATCCTGCTATTCTTTTAAAAGATGGATCTGAATGTCCTGAAGGAATACTTGATGCTTTTATAACTTCTCTTGCATGCCTGCACGATTTTAAAAAAAAAGAAAATTCCAGAACTAATTCTATTTATATAGTTAAACCTAAAATGCACGGTCCCGAAGAATGTGATTTTACTAATTTAATTTTTGAAAATGTTGAAAAAGTTTTAAATCTAAAAAAACATCAAATTCTTTGTGGTATTATGGACGAAGAAAGAAGAACTTCCGTTAATTTAAAAGAATGTATAAGAGCTTTAAAAAATAGAGTTTTCTTCATCAATACAGGATTTTTGGATCGAACTGGAGACGAAATTCACACATCCATGGAAGTTGGTCCGATGATTAAAAAAGGTGATATGAAATCATCAAAATGGATTCAAGCTTACGAAAATAATAATGTAGATATTGGATTGGCGTGCGGTTTTTCTGGCAAGTGCCAAATAGGCAAAGGCATGTATCCTGCCCCTGATTTGATGAGTGAAATGATGAAACAAAAAATTACCCACCCTTTATCAGGAGCTAATTGTGCATGGGTACCGTCCCCAACCGCTGCAGCTTTGCACGCTCTCCATTACCATGAAATTGATGTGTTTGCCAAACAAAGAGAATTATCAAAAAGAAAATCAGCAAAGCTAACTGATCTTTTGACTATTCCAATAGCAAAAAAACCTAACTGGTCTATGGAAGAAATTACTAAAGAATTAAAAAATAATGCTCAAGGTATTTTAGGTTATGTAGTCCGATGGGTAGATCAATCTGTCGGCTGTTCAAAAGTTCCTGATATTAATGGCATAGGCTTAATGGAAGATAGGGCTACCTGTAGAATAAGCAGTCAACACATTGCTAATTGGTTACACCACGGTATATGCAGTAAGAAACATGTTTTAGAAATCATGAAAAAAATGGCCAAAGTTGTAGATAATCAAAACCTGAAAGATCCAAGTATGAAAGGACATTCTCCTTATATACCAATGTCAGACAATTTTGCTAAATCAACTGCTTTTAAAGCTGCTTGTGAACTCGTATTTCATGGAAAAACTCAGCCTTCGGGTTATACTGAACCAATTCTTCATCTTAACAGACTGCTTAGAAAAAATTAATTTTTTTTTACTTTTTAAAACTTTGTCTATTTTTAAAAGCTGATATTAAAGTGCCATCATCTAAATTTTCTATCTCACCACCGACTGGGAGTCCTTGTGCAAGTTTCGAAATTTTAACACTAGTATTTTTTAAACTGTCTTGAATATAAAAAGCAGTTGTCTGACCCTCTACTGTTGCGCTAGTAGCTAAAATTACTTCTTCTATATCGTCCTTTTTGACTCTTTCAACTAAAGAATTTATTAATAGATCTTCTTTTTTTTGATTATTAGAAGATGAAATTGTTCCTCCAAGAATATGAAAATAACCTTGATATACACTGGAAGTTTCAATGCTCCATTGATCAGCTATATTTTCTACTACACAAATTTTATTATATTTATTTTTTTTATTTTCACAATTATTGCATCCATTTGAGTTAGATTTTAAAGATCCACAAATTTTACATCTAAATATATTTTTATAAACTTCTGCTAAAGTCTTTGCCATGGGTTTAATTAATTCTTCTCTGTTATTAATTAATTTTAGAACTATTCTCTTTGCTGATTTTGGTCCTAAGCCAGGAAGTTTAGATATTAATTTAATTAATTCATCAATTTCAGTTATATTTTGCATTTAAATTATAAAGGCCACTTAAAACCTGGTATTCCAAATCCGCCAGTCGCTTTAGAGATTTCCTCAGATGTTTTAGACTTTAATTGAGATTTAGCATTATTGTGAGCCGCTTTAATTAAATCTTCAATTATTGTTTTATCTTCTTTTAAAATATCAGAAGATATATCTAAATTTATTATCTCACCTTCGCCATTAAGAGTTATTTTTACAGAATCTCCTCCAGATATACCTGTTACGCTTATATTTTTTATTTTTTCTTGGCTTTCTTTCATCTTGCTTTCAAGTTCCTTTGCTTTGTCCAAAATTTTACTAAAGTCAGTCATTATTCATTATCTTTCAATTTTACATCAACTAGTTCAGCATCAGGAAATAAATCCAATACTTTTTTGTAAACATCTTCTTCTTTTGCATCTTCAATAATTTTTGATTTTTCAATATTTGTTTTTTGTTTTTTGGATAATTGCCCAATTTCTTTTGAAAACGCAATAATCCATCTTTGTCCAGTCCATTCACGCAATTTAAAAGTTAATTCTTTTACAAAATCTTTATCTAAATTTTCATTAAATGAAATTTCAATTTTTTTATCAATAAAGCTTACTAGACTAACATTAGTTTCAAGTTCATATTTTAATTTTAATTCTTTTTTTTCGTTACAAAGTTTAATTAATTCTTCGAAATTTTTTATTTCAATATTTGGTAAGTTTAATTCAATTTTTTTTTCAGGTTTAGAACTGTCTTCTTGAAAAAAGTTTTTAATTTGACTTATAGTTTTATTTTTAATTTCTGAACCATCTTCGTCTTTGTTTAAACTAAATTGTTCAGTTTTACCTATATTATTATTTGAATATTTTTCATTATTAAAATCTATTTTATCTTGACCACCAATAATTCTGTCTTCTTTAAGATATAACAGTCTTATTAAAAACATTTCCATAGACAAATTTTGATTTGAAACTATGTCTAGTTCGCTTAAAGCTTTAATTGTAAATTGCCAAAATAATAATAAAGTTTCTGGACTAATTTCTTTTGAAATTAATTCTATTTCTTCAAATTCTTTGTCATTGAGAGAAAAATTGGTTCCACCTAACTTTATAGATGAAATATTTTTAATGTAGTACAATATTTCTAAGAAATCATTTAAAAATAATTTAGGTTCAACTCCTTGATTATATATTGATCTATAAATATTTATTACTTCTTCTTCATTGCCTTTGAACAAAAATTTAAATAAATTTATGAGATAACTTTTATCAAAAAAACCAAATATCTTTTGTGCTTCTATTAAGTCCATCTCAGATTTATCATTTTGACTTAATAAAGCCCTGTCTAAAAGAGAAAGAGCATCTCTTACTGACCCTTCAGATATTTTTACAATCAGCTTCAGAGCTTCATCTTTTATTTTTCCCTTTTCTTTATCTTTTACTTCTTTAATAAACTTAAATAAATTAGAAGAGTTGACTCTTGCTAAGTCAAATCTTTGACATCTTGAGATTACTGTAACTGGAATTTTTTTTACCTCAGTTGTTGCAAAAATAAATTTTAAATATTCTGGAGGTTCTTCAAGCGTTTTTAAAAGTGCATTAAAAGCTTGCTTGCTTAGCATGTGAACTTCATCAATTATAAATATTTTATATTTTGCGGTAGTTGGCCCATATCTAGAAAATTCAATTAAATCTCTGACATCATCAACTCCTGTTTTGCTTGCAGCATCCATTTCTAAAACATCAATATGATTTGAATTGCTAATAGCTTTGCAATTTTCACAAAAATCTTTGGCACATAATTGATCAATTCCATTTAAACAGTTTAGTGATTTTGCAACGATCCTTGCAATTGTTGTTTTTCCTACTCCTCTTATGCCTGTAAATAAATATGCATTAGCTGATCTATTGTTTTTAATTGAGTTATAAATAGTTTCTGCAATTATTTCTTGACCTATTAAGTCCTTAAATATTGTTGGACGATATTTTAATGCTAAAACTTTTGAATTGTTGTTCATAAAATTAATTATTTTAGGAGACTAGAACCTGAGAAACTGTCTTTACGATTGCTTCCGTTAGGATCTGGTCGGGTTCAAGCAGCACCCACCTCTAGCCTCCAAAATGTATTATAACAGTAAAGATTCT
>CAZAGV010000048.1:0-7521 GCA_964484975.1 uncultured Candidatus Pelagibacter sp. | reverse complement strand
GGAAGATCTCTTATATGTCCATAACTTGCTAAAACTGTATAATTACCACCTAAATATTTGTTAATTGTTTTAGCTTTAGCTGGACTTTCAACTATGACAAGATTCATAATTAGTGAAACTACACAAAAAATAGATCAATAGTCAAATTAATAAATTTTAGTCTTAGATTCTTCTTTGTTTATCAGACGTTTAACATTTTCTCTATGAGTATATAAAATTAAAACAAACATTATTATGAAAAAATATTGATTTTCATAACTTGAATTTAAAAAAATAAAAATTGGAATTAGCAAACTTGATAAGATTGATCCAAGTGAAGAATATTTTGAAATAAAAAAAATTATTAACCATGAAATAATAAATATAATTCCCAAAAAATAGTTTATAGAAAATAATATACCAACATATGTTGCTACACCTTTCCCGCCTTTAAATTTTAACCAAACAGGAAATATATGTCCAATGAAAACTGATAAAGATGAAATGTAAACTAATTCTGGAAAATTAAACTTAATATACAGCACGGGAATCATAGCTTTTAAAACATCTAATATTAAAGTTATATATCCGATTAGTTTATTTCCAGTTCTTAAAACATTGGTAGCTCCTATGTTTCCAGAGCCAATTTCTCTTATGTCTTTTTTTAAAAAAACTTTTGTTAATATTAGTCCAAACGGAATAGATCCCATCAGATAAGAAATTGAAATAGTTAGAATTAATTCCATAATTAAATTTTAAATAACTCTTCACCTTTTACAAATGTATTTGTTATTTTACCTTGTAATTTTCTTCCTTCTATAGATGTATTTTTAGATTTTGATATTAAATTTTCTTTTTTAACTACCCAAGGTTTATTTATATCAAGTATGCAAAAATCAGCTTCATTCCCTATATTTAGGTTTCCTTTATTGATTTTTAAAATTTTAGCTGGATTGGAAGTTAATGTTCTAATTATTTTGTTCAATTTAACAGAACCATTATGAAACAATATAAGCGCTAAGGGTAATAATGTTTCAATACCAGAAGCACCAGTTGATGCTTGTGCAAATGTCAATCTTTTTTGTTCTTCGTCTTCAGGTTTATGATCAGAAACTATTACATCAATCAAGTCGTTGTTGATACCTTTTATTAACGATTCTCTATCTTCCTCAGTTCTCAATGGTGGTGATAATTTTAAAAAAGTTCTAAAATCTCCAATATCATTTTCATTCAGTGAAAGATTATTTATAGACACACCACATGTAAAATTTATATCTTCTTTTCTTTTTTTTATAACATCTAATGATTTTTGTGATGAGATTTGTGATATGTGGTATCTACAATTAAATTCTTCTAATAATGTCAAATCTCTTTCAATTATAATTTTTTCTGCTAATTCAGAAATTCCTTGAAGACCCAGTTTTGTAGAAATAATTCCGTCATTTACCATTCCATCTTTAGCTAACTCATTATCTTCAACATGCTGTATAATTAGGCAATTTAAATCATAAGCAGATCTCATTATTCTAGACATAAGCCTAGTATTTTGAATTGTTTTATATCCCTCAGTAAAAGCAATAATTCCTTTTTCTTGTAAAAGGCCAAATTCAGTCATGTTTGTACCTTCAAGATTTTTGGTTAAAGATGCTGTAGGGAATATATTTATTCTTGCTTTGTCTCTTCCTCTTCTTTTTAAAAAATCAACGATTGAAACGTTATCAATAACTGGATCTGTATTAGGCATTGTAACAACCGATGTAACGCCTCCAGATAGTGCTGACTCACTTAAAGTTCTGAAATTTTCTTTATATTCAAATCCAGGTTCACCAACAAAAACTCTCATATCTACAATTCCTGGAATTATGTATTTTTCTTTTAGATCTATGTATTTTTCTCTTGAAGGAATATTGTTAGTATTAACTTTTTTTCCTACAGCTTCAATTTTTCCATTTTCACCTACAATTAACCCACCTTTTTCCTCCATAGAATTTTGAGGATCAATTATATTAGCATTTAAAAAGTACTTTTTTTTCATTATTCACAAAATATTTTTAAGCAAGCCATTCTTACAGCAACTCCTAGCTCTACCTGTTCTTTAATTACACTTCTATTTATGTCGTCTGCTAATTTAGTGTCAATTTCTATACCTCTATTCATAGGACCAGGATGCATTATAAGCGCATCATCTTTAGCAAACTTTAGTTTATCTGGTGTTAATCCATAATATTCATAATATTCTCTATTTGATGATAAGAAAGAGCTAGTCATTCTTTCGTTTTGAAGTCTAAGCATCATAACTATATCACAATCTTTTAAACCTTTTTTCATATTTGAAAAACTATTAACACCAAGTTTATCAATTTCTTTTGGCATTAAATTTGAAGGCGCAATAATATTTACTTCTGCACCTAACATATTAAGTAGATAAATATTTGATCTCGCTACTCTTGAATGTACTATGTCACCACATATTGCAATTCTTAGACCTTCAATTTTTTCCTTTCTATCTATAATGGTTAATGCATCTAATAAAGCTTGAGTAGGGTGTTCTCTTCTTCCATCACCTGCATTTAATACTGCACATTTAACTTTTTGGGATAATAAGTTTGATGCTCCTGAGTCTTGATGTCTAACAACAATAATGTCCGGATGCATTGCGTTTAATGTCATTGCAGTATCAATCAAAGTTTCACCTTTTTTTATTGCTGAATTGTTTAGGTTCATTGACATAACATCAGCTCCCAGTCTTTTTCCAGCTAGTTCAAATGAACTTTGAGTACGAGTTGACGGTTCAAAAAATAAATTAATTTGAGTTTTTCCTCTTAAAATATCTAATTTTTTATTTTTACTTTTATTTAAACTTACAAATTGTTTTGCTTTAGACAGAATATAGTTAACATCAGAAATTGATAAATCTTGGATTCCTAGGAGATGTTTTTGAGAGATTTTAATAGCTTTCTTTGCATTTGCCATTAAAGCCAACTCTATAACTATAGAGCGTCAATATTGCAAGCTTAATTATTTAAAAAATCTAGAGCACCCTGAAGAATAAAAGCTGCAGCATTTTTATCTATGTTTTTAACTCTTTTTGTAACATTTACATCAAGCTGTCTAGATAGATTAAATGCTCCCATGGTAGAAAGCCTTTCATCCCATAAAACTGATGGAATATCAATTTTTTCGGATATTAATTTTATTTTATCCTTAACCGATTGAGATGAAGAACCTTCGGTTCCATCCATATTTTTTGGATTTCCATAAACTATTCCAGTAATATTATTTTCATTAATTATTTTTTCAATTTCTACGATTAGTGATTGAATATTTTTATAGTCGACTGTTTTAAGAGGAGTAGCAATTTTTCTATTTTCATCAGAAATTGACAAACCAACTCTCTTAGAACCCATATCAACACCAATTAGTCTAGATTTCTTATTTATGTGCTGCTTTAGTTCATTAATGTTCATCATATTGTAATTTCTATATTTAATGATAATTTGCCCTTAATTTAAATATCACATGAGTATAGATCTTAAAACAGTTAAACATATATCAAAATTATCAAGAATTTCTCTAGATGAAGAAAAAGCTAAGAAATTAGAGACTGATTTAAATTCTATATTTAAGTGGATTGAACAACTTAATGAACTAAAAACTGAAAATATAGAACCATTAAGCTCTATAGCTGAAACAAAACTAAGACTTAGAAAAGATGAAATTAAATCTAAAAATATAAGAGAAGAAATTCTTAAAAATTCACCAGATGAAAATAAAGATTTTTTTGTTGTTCCAAAGGTAGTTGAATAATGTCAAATATTATTGATCTTAGTTTATCAGAATTAGTTTCAAATATAAAAAATAAAAAAATTTCATCTAATGAAGCGACATCCGCATATGTTGAACGGTCAAAAAAATCTAAAAGTTTAAATGCATATAATGAAGAAACCTTCGACACTGCTTTAAAAAAAGCTATCGAGTTTGACTCAAAACCTGATTTTAATAAAAAGCTACCTGGAATACCAATTGCTGTAAAAGATTTATTTTGTACAAAAAATGTAAAAACTACAGCAAGTAGCAAAATACTAAATAATTTTATTCCCACATATGAATCAACAGTGACTCAAAATTTATGGAATAATGGGTCAATACTACTAGGTAAATTAAACTGTGATGAATTTGCAATGGGTTCATCTAATGAAACAAGTTACTTTGGTAATGTAGTAAGTCCAATTGGCAAAGATTTAGTTCCAGGAGGATCTTCTGGTGGATCAGCATCAGCATTAGCAGCAAAATTAACTCCAGCAACTATAGGAACTGATACAGGAGGATCTATTAGGCAACCTGCATCTTTTACAGGTACCGTTGGTTTAAAACCAACATATGGAAGCTGTTCTAGATATGGAATAGTTGCCTTTGCATCATCATTAGATCAAGCAGGCCCCATGACAAAAAATGTTAAAGATTCTGCATTAATGTTAGAGGTAATGAGTTCTTTTGATAATAAAGATTCAACTTCTATTGATTTTAAAAGACCATCATATTTAAAAGATTTATCAAAAGATATTAAAGGAAAAAAAATTGGAATTCCAAAAGAATACAGAGTTAATGGAATGTCTAAAGAAATAGAAAAATTATGGGAAAACGGAAAAAATTATTTAAAAAATTGTGGAGCTGAAATAGTAGATATTTCACTTCCTCATACTAAATTTGCATTACCTACATATTATATTGTTGCTCCAGCGGAAGCTTCATCTAACTTAGCAAGATATGATGGTGTTAAATATGGCTTTAGAACTGAAGGAAAAAATTTAATTGATATGTACGAAAAAACTAGATCTGAAGGTTTTGGCGAAGAAGTAAAGAGAAGAATAATGATTGGAACATATGTTTTATCATCAGGCTACTATGATGCATATTATTTAAAAGCACAGAAAGTTAGAAGATTAATTAAAAACGATTTTAACGATGCATTTCAAAAGGTTGATGCAATATTAACTCCATCTACACCATCATCAGCTTTTAAAATTGGAGAAAAATCAAATGATCCTGTTTCAATGTATTTAAATGATATATTTACGGTTCCTGTAAACCTTGCTGGCTTACCCGGAATTTCAATACCAGCAGGGTTAGACAAAAAAGGATATCCATTAGGCCTTCAAATAATAGGTAAACCTTTTGATGAACAAAGTATTTTAAATATAGCTTATTCAATGGAAGATAAAATAAATTTTAAATTTGATCTAAAAGATTGGTGGATTAAATGAACAAAGAGAAAGATTATTTAATTGATAGAAATGGAAAAAAATATGAAGTTGTTATTGGTCTTGAAGTTCATGCTCAAGTACTATCTGAATCTAAATTATTTTCTACTTCATCTACAAAATTTGGAGCAGAACCAAACACACAAGTAAGTTTAGTAGATGCTGCTTTTCCAGGAATGCTACCTGTAATTAATGAATTTTGTATTAAGCAAGCAATTAAAACAGGTATTGGACTAAATGCTAAAATAAATAATAAATCTATTTTTGATAGAAAGAATTATTTTTATGCTGATTTACCTCAAGGATATCAAATATCTCAATACAAAGATCCAATTGTTGGTGAAGGTTCAGTTGTTCTTGACTTAACTTCTGGTTCTAAAACTGTTGGAATTGAAAGATTGCATTTAGAACAAGATGCAGGAAAAAGTATTCATGATATTGATCCAAAAAATACATTAGTTGATTTAAATAGATCTGGCGTAGCTTTAATGGAAATTGTAAGCAAACCTGATTTAAGATCACCCAATGAAGTTAATGCTTACATCAAAAAACTAAGATCTATAATGAGATATTTAGGCACTTGTGATGGCAATATGCAAGAAGGTTCACTCAGAGCTGATGTTAATGTATCTGTTAGAAAACAAGGTGAAGATAAGTATGGAACTAGATGTGAAATTAAAAATGTAAACTCGATAAAATTTATGCAAATGGCTATTGAGCATGAAGCAAATAGACAAGTTGATATTTTAGAAGAAGGAGGAAAAATTGACCAAGAAACAAGACTTTTTGATACAAAAAAAAATGAAACAAGATCAATGAGATCAAAAGAAGATGCTCACGATTATAGATATTTTCCAGATCCAGACTTATTACCTTTAGAATTTGACAATGGTTATGTTGAAAAAATTAGAAAAGAAATTCCCGAACTACCAGATCAAAAAAAGTCTCGTTTTATTGAAAAATTTAATCTAACCCCATACGAAGCAAATATTTTAGTGTCTGATTTAGATACATCAAAATATTTTGAAGAAGTAATCAAAAATTCAGATGTTAAACTTTCTGCAAATTGGATTACTGGTGAATTATTTGCTTTATTAAATGAGAAAAACCTTGAGATAACAGAAAGCCCAATAAGCGCAAAAAATCTATCCAACTTGATAAATTTAATCAAAGATGGAACAATATCAGGTAAAATTGCGAAAGCAGTTTTTGAGCTAATGTCTGATGGTGACAAAAATCCCATTGATGTTGTTAAAGAAAAAGGTCTTAAACAAGAAAGTGATCCTAAGGAATTAGAAAAATTGATAGAAAAGGTAATAAGCGAAAATCAAGATAAAGTTAAAGAATATAAATCTGGAAAAGAAAAATTATTTGGTTTTTTTGTTGGTCAAACAATGAAAGTTTCTGACGGAAAAGCAAATCCACAGCTAGTTAATGAAATTTTAAAAAAGAAACTTAAATAGAATGGGTTCAAATCTTAGTGTCAATAAAGAAATTGAAGAATATATTAATAATCATTCAATAAAGCTAAATCCAATTCAAAAAGAAATAATTTCATATAATGAAAGCTTAGGAGATATAAAGAGAATGCAAATTTCGATTTCTCAATGTCATTTTTTACACTTGTTAGTTAAAACTTCTAAAATAAAAAAAATTTTAGAAATTGGAACTTTTACTGGTTTAAGTACACTGACAATGTCATTAGCATTACCAGATGATGGATCAGTAGTAGCATTGGATAAAAATCAAAAAACTAACGAAATTGCAGTTAATTTTTTTAGAAAGGCTGCTCAAGAAAATAAAATTAATACAATCATAAAACCTGCATTAGAAAGTTTAAAAGATTTAAAAAATAAAAAAGAAAAATTTGATTTTGTTTTCATTGATGCTGACAAAGAAAATAATAAAAATTATTATAATCAATCTTTAGATTTAATTGATAAAGATGGTTTAATTGTAATTGATAATGTTTTATGGCACGGTGAAGTTACAGATAAAACAAAACAAGATAAATTAACTGTAGGCATTAGAGAATTTAATTCTTATGTTTGTAGCGATAAAAGAGTAGAAAATTTAATCATCCCTGTAGGTGATGGTCTAACTATTTGTAGAAAGTTATAATGTTTTATATTTCAGGATTTTATAAATTTAAAAAAATAAAAAATATTAAAAAAATTAAAAAAAACTTACAATCTTTTTTTATCAAAAAAAATATCAAAGGCACTATAATTATTTCCAATGAAGGAATTAATGGAACTATAGCTGCTAAGAAAAAAAATTT
>CAZAGV010000047.1:0-7572 GCA_964484975.1 uncultured Candidatus Pelagibacter sp. | reverse complement strand
AGCCGACTCTATTAAATTAAACAATAAAGGTGAAATTGAAGGTTTATTTTAATTAGGCGGCTTTTAGATAATTCAGCCAATTTCTTATTTCGCATGTTCTATTTTCAAAATCTAATTTCTTATCTTCTTCTTTGATATAATTTAAGTGATTTTGAAAATCATTTTCATTATCAAAATAATTGTTTTGTAAGATGCAATTTTTTCTTTCATTAGATAAATTTATCATCTGCCAATACTCGTAATCTGGATGGTATTGCAATCCCCAAATTTCAGATTTTCCTGATCTAAAATATAATCCCATTACTTTATTAACTTTATCGCTAGATAATAAAGTAGCATCATCAGGAATTTCACATACTTCATCATAATTAAATGCTGGTGATGTAAATTTTAATTTTTTATTTTTATATATGGGATTTTTTTTTCCTTCATCATTAATTTCAATATCTGAAGCTATGCCTATATGTGCTCCATTTTTTCCTGGAGCCACCTTTCCTCCTGCTGCTGTAGAACAGACTTGTAATCCCCAGCAAATTGCTAAAATTTTATTCTCGTATTTAAAACAATTAGATGCAAAATCTAAATGCTTTTTAATTTCATCTGTCATATCATTTAATCTCATGGCTCCACCTGTAAAAATGATACCATGATAATTTGAAATATTAGCTAAAGCAGCTTTTGTTTCATTGTCATTTGTGGGATTTATAATTTTAATTTTTGAATTTGGTTCTAATTTTAAAACTAAATTTTTTAAGTTTCCAGAACAAGATGCCTTAGCAGCTTTAACGAAAAATTCATTATTCTTGGGATCGTTTCCCTCTACTATGAGAATATTTAAATTAGTCATTAAAAAGTGTACCTGACATACTATGTTGATACATAAGTTTCATGTCAGCTTCGGTTAATTCTTTAGGGTTACCTCCAGTAGAAGGGTCTTCTAAAGCCATTTTTGATAGCCGATTCAATTGTAAATCTTTTTTTTTAATCACTTCTGATAGTTTGTGAGGTATTTCTAATTTTTTTCTCAAATCTAGAATCCAGCTAATAAATCCATCAAACGTTTTATTTTTTAATTCCAAATAATCACAAATTTTAATAATTTTATCCTCAATTACATCTTTATTAAAAGTTAAAACATAAGGCATAAAAATTGCATTTGATAAACCATGGTGAACATTATTTAATGCATTAACTGGATGACTTAGCGAATGAATTGCACCAAGTCCTTTTTGAAAAGCAGTTGAGCCCATGCTTGCTGCTGTTAACATGTTCATTCTCGCTTCAATATTTGATCCATTGTTAACTGCTTCAAGTAACCATCTATTAATTAATTTCATTCCTTCTAAAGCAATTCCATCAGCCATTGGATGGTAACCTGGTGCACAATAAGCTTCTAAATTATGAGCTAATGCATCCATTCCCGTTGCAGCTGTTATTTTTGGTGGCAAACCAACAGTTAAAACAGGGTCAAGAATTACAATTGTAGGTAAAAATTTTGGATGAAAAATAATATTTTTAACACCTGTATCTTCATTTAAAATAACCGATGCTCTTCCTGTTTCTGAACCAGTTCCGGCAGTAGTGGGTACAGCAATAATGGGAGCTATTTTATCTGAATTTGCCTTGATCCAATTATCTCCTACATCTTCGAAATCCCATATAGGTAAAGTTTGACCAGACATAAAAGCTACTGCTTTTCCTACATCTAAACCACTTCCTCCACCAAAAGCAATTACACCATCGCAACTATTTTTTTTGTAACTCTCTACACCTTCATTGACATTTGTTCCTGTAGGATTACCAACTACATTAGAATACAATTCTACTGCAATTCCCTCATCCTTTAAATTTGATAAAGCATTTTTAACAATATCGGACTTTGAAAGTCCATTATCTGTAACTAGGAGAGGTTTCTTAATATTTAAAGTTTTACAGGCAGAGGCTAGATCTTTAATTCTATTTTCACCAACCCACATTGTTGTTGGATAATTCCAGTTATATTTTTGCATGTTGTCTATTTACTGTTTTTGAAATTTTTGATGATATATAACATTTTATAAAGTAAATTTAACTAAAATAATTATGCTAAAAACTATAAGTCCAATTGATAATAAGGTTTATGTCGAAAGAGAATACCATTCAGACAAAATCGAAGAAACGCTTAACAACTCAGTAAAGGCTCAAATAAGTTGGGGACTAATGAGTGTAAAAGAAAGGGTTGAATTGCTAGACAAGTTTGTTGAAGATTTTTTATCTAAGAAAGAGATTATTGCTGAAGAGTTATGTAGACAGATAGGTAGACCAATTTCTCAAGTTGCAGGTGAGCTTAGTGGATTTAAAGAAAGAGCTGACTATATGTTATCAATTGCTGAAAATAAATTAGCAGACATTGATGTAACAAAAGATAGTAATTTTAAAAATTTTATTAGAAGAAAACCATTGGGTGTTGTGTTTGTAATAGCACCATGGAATTATCCTTACCTAACAGCTGTTAATTCAATTATACCTGCAATGGCAGCAGGAAATACTGTTATTTTAAAACATTCTGCTCAAACTCCATTATGTGCAGAACAACTTTATAAATCTGCACAAAAAACTTTACCAAAAGATGTTTTTAATTATTTACATTTAAATCATCAAGATGGGTTAAAGATTGTATCAGATTCTAGAGTAAATTTTGTTTCATTTACTGGATCAGTAAAAGCTGGATATGAAGTTCAAAAAGCAACTCACGCTAAATTTATTGATATGGCTCTTGAACTTGGTGGTAAAGATCCTGCTTATGTAAGACATGATGCCGACCTAGAAAAATCAGTTGAAAATCTTGTGGATGGTTCTTTTTTTAATTCGGGTCAATCTTGCTGTGGCATAGAAAGAATTTATGTTGATAAAAAAATATATAATAAATTTTTAGAATTATTCATTAATAAAACATATGAATACAAACTTGGTAATCCTTTGAATAAAGATACAAACTTGGGTCCTGTTGTTAAATTATCAGCTGCAAAATTTATAGAAGGTCAAATGAATTTGGCTGTTAAACAAGGTGCTAAAATGATGATTGATAAATTAAAATTTAATTATCCAAAAGAACATAAAAATTACATGACACCCCAAGTTTTAACTGAAGTAAATCATGAAATGAATTTTATGATGGAAGAAACTTTTGGACCATGTGTGGGGATAATGCCTGTTGCAAATGATGGGGAAGGAATAGATTTAATGAATGATAGCCCTTATGGCCTAACAGCTTCAATTTGGACTAAAGACTTAGAAGCTGCTGAAAAACTTGGAAATGAAATAAATACTGGAACTTTATTTATGAATCGATGTGATTATCTAGACCCTGGACTATCTTGGACTGGAGTCAAAGAAACAGGAAAAGGCTGTTCTTTATCTGAAATTGCTTACGAACATTTAACTAAACCAAAAAGTTTTCACTTAAGAAAAGAACTAAAATAAAAATGAAACTCACCTACAAAGGTAAATCAGCTGTTGTAACAGGTGCTTGTGGAGGAGTGGGGCTAGAAACAACAAAGAAACTTTTAAACAACAATATCAGCACTTTAATGTTGGACATAAAAAAACCTCCAAAAAATTTTCTTTCCAAAAGCTCTAAAGCCACTTTTAAACAAGTAAATATAACTAATTTTAAAAAATTAAAAAAAATAATAAACGATTATTATAATAAAAAAAAATCTATTGATTATCTTATAAATACAACAGGAGTATTATGGTTTGATAAAGATATATCCTCCGTAAAAATAGATTTTTTGATATGGGACAAAGTTTATGAAATAAACCTTAAAACTATGGTTTATTTGTCAAAAATAATCCTACCAAAAATGGAAAGAAAAAAATTTGGCTCAATGGTCCATATATCTTCTGTGGATGCATTATCTGGAGATGATAAGCCACAAGATGCATACGGTTCTTCTAAAGCTGCTATGATTAGGCTTTCAAAATCACTTGCTATTCAATATGCAAATAAAAACATAAGATCTAATGTGATTTTACCTGGCCCAGTAGATACAAGTATGCAAAAAAGATGGAAGAAAAAACCTTCTATGAAAAGAAATCTTGAAAAAAATATTCCTTTAAAAAAAGTAGGAAAACCAGAAGATATAGCTAATGGAATAATGTTTTTATTAAGTGATCAAAGTAAATATATTACTGGTACTGAAATTATAATTGATGGCGGTATAACCGCAAAACCATAATAAATTACAACATCTAGACGCTCTAAATAAATTAGAGCGTCTAAATTTAATTGTTTTTATCTGTAAGGATATCCTGCTTTTTCCATTGTGCTAGCATATGAATTAAATGCTTTAACAACTTTTGCACAACGAGGACTTATTTTTGCAGTTTCATCCCAAAACTCTTTAGAGTCTTGAACAACACCAGCCCATTCTTTTGCTGGTAATTGTGTAATTTGCATCTTCTTACCATTTACACGTAGATCTGCCTCGCCTCCCCAGTACCATACTTGTCTATAATAATGTGATTGGTCAATAGACATTCTGTATAACTCCTGAAGTTTAGGTGATAATTTATTCCAGCTCTTTGTGTTTGCAAAATAAGAACCGAACCATGCTCCAGTTATTGCATTTGATAATGCGTAATTACAAATATCTGCCCAACCTACTTCATAAGCTTCTGTAAATCCACACCAACAAACTCCATCTAACTCTCCTGTTTGCATAGCAACTTCAACATCATCCCACGGTACTATTACTGGTATTAGTCCGTATCTTGCCATAAACCTTCCGGCAGTCGGAACCCCAAAAACCCTAAGACCTTTCATGTCTGAAAGTTTCTTAATTGGTTTTTTTACAGTGAATAGAATGCAAGGATCCCATGCACTTGTACTTAACCAAGTAACATTATCTACTTCGCCATAAGCTTCAGCCCAAATTCCATCCAAGCCGTAATATTTAAACATAGCTGGGACGTCTAAACTAAATCTAGTTGCGAATGGGAAATATCCTCCAAAGATCTGAATATCTACGGGGGATCCCATTGTAGCATCATCACTTTGCACAGCATCAATTGTTCCTGCTTGCATTGCTCTAAACAATTCATCAGTAGGAACTAATTGGTCAGCATAATAAAGCTCGATTTCCATTTCACCATGTGCAGCTTTATTAAAAGCTTCAACTTGAGGCTTAACAACATGTGCTCCTAATGGTGCTCCAGAATAAGTTTGAAGTCTCCATTTAATAGGATTGGTTGCTGAGTATACATATGGAGCTTTTACTGTAGCTGCTCCAGCAGCACCTAGTGTTAACAAACCTACTTTCTTAATAAACGAACGTCTCTTCGTTATTAACTTCTTGTCTTTTTTCATTTTTCTCCCTTCTTCATGTACATTGAATAATAAAAGTTAATCTAAAATGAGTTTAAGAGTCAATTGAATTTTTATCAAATAAAGAAATTTGACTTAAATCAAAATATAAATTCATTTCTTTATTATAATTATAAAATAAAATAAAACTAGAAGTTGAAAATTATTAAAAATTAAATTTATTTACTTAGTAATTTTTCTGGTAAGTAAGTTGCAATCTCCGGAAATATCATAACTATAGCAAGACCAAAAGTCATAACCAAGACAAATGGAATTATAGATCTATAAATATCTGCTAGTGTTATTTCTTTAGGAGCCATCGCTCTCATTAAAAATAAATTATACCCAAATGGTGGGGTCATATAAGCTATTTGACAAGTTATAGTATAAAGCACCCCATACCAAATAGGATCAAAACCTAATGCAATAATTAATGGCACGTAAAGCGGCGCAACAATAACTAGCATAGCAGTATCATCTAAGAACATTCCCATAAAAATATAAGAAATCTGCATCATAATTAAAACTCCCCAAGGAGTTAAATTCCATCTTTCAATAAACAAAGCTTCAATAGCTCTAACAGCTCCCAAACCATCAAAAACTGCACCAAAACAAAGTGCTGCAAGAATTATCCACATAAACATACACGAAACGCCTAAAGTTTTTCTTAGTGTTGTTTCCATAACTTTGTAATTAAATCTTTTTTTATAAATTGCGGCTATTGTTGCACATAGTGCACCTACTGCAGAACATTCTACTAAACTTGCAATACCCATTAAAAATAAACCAGTCATTAAAAAGAAAATTACAAAAGGTATAATTCCTGCTTTTAAAAGTTTTATTTTTTCTTTAAATGGAACTTCTCTTTCTTTTTTATCTAATATAGGTCCCAATTCAGGTTGAAGACGACATCTAACATAAATATATATTATAAATAATGTAGCCATCATTATTCCAGGTAAAAGTCCTGCTAACCATAGTTTACTAACTGGTTGACGTGCAATCATTCCATATAAAACCATAACAACACTTGGAGGTATTAATATTCCCAATGAACTGCCGGCTTGTACGACGCCTGTTATCATTCTTTTATCATATTTTCTTTTTAACATTTCAGGTAATGCAATAGTTGCTCCTATGGCCATCCCAGCAACACTTAACCCATTCATCGCTGAAATTGCTACCATCATACCCATTGTTCCGATTGCCAATCCTCCTCTAACTCCACCAAAATAAACATGGAACATTTTGTAAAGATCATTTGCTATACCGGATTCTGAAATCATAAATCCCATATAAATGAATAGAGGAAGTGTAAGCATTGGATACCACTTAAATAATTTCCATGCTGCTGTGTATGGCATTTCCATTGATCCTTCGCCCCATATTAATAAAGCTGATGCTGCAGCTACAAATCCTATGGCTCCAAATACTCTTTGGCCAGTGAACATCATTAACAACATTGTCACGAACATGAAAATGGCAATAAATTCGTAACTAAGATATTGAGCTAACAATTTATCCTCTCTTATTATTTATTATTTTTTCTAAGTTTTTAAAAAACATTGCAATTGCCTGCAGCAACATTAATAAAATTCCAATTAACATTAATGTTTTAATTGGCCAAACATATGGCGCCCAAGCTGTAAATAATTTTTGTTTAGTTTGAATTGTGTATTGAAGACTTGTTATAGATCCATAAAATAGAATGACTAAATAAAAAATTAAAAATATACTTGTAAAAGCATCCATCTTTGCTTTTCCTTTTTCTGTAAGCTTTCCGTAAAACAAATCCATTCTTACATGATCATCTGTAATCATAGAATAGCCACCACCTAATAAGTAATATGCAGTAATTGTAAATTGAGCCATCTCTATTATCCACATCATAGGATAGTTAATTATATTTCTTGTAACAAAAGAAAGAATTAAGACGAACATCATGAAAAATACCCCGTACATGACTATTCTTCCAACTCTTATGCAAACTGAATCTACAAAATTAACATAAGCTGAAATTATTTTTGACATAGAATAATTTTTAAACTGGTAATTAAAATTAAAATTATAGCTATTGCAAGAATTATAATTATTGAATTCATATTAAGATAAGATAAATTTATTGAATAATTTAAAATTTTAAGGTAGATAATGAAAAATGACTAAAGTTGCAATTATAGGAGCGGGACCTAGTGGATTGGCTCAGTTAAGAGCTTTTGAATCAG
>CAZAGV010000046.1:0-7743 GCA_964484975.1 uncultured Candidatus Pelagibacter sp. | reverse complement strand
CTTTAAACCATTAATATAAAATATAATATTAGATTATTAAATTATTATACTTATCAATTTGATTTTTCTGAAACATACATTGCAACCGCTTCAATCTCTTTAGATGTGAGTGTGCCTTCATATGATGGCATTACTCCAATACCATTTGTTACTGCCATAACTACTGTTCCAACCTCTGGTTTAATTGTATTTAAATTTGGTCCAATGTTTCCATTTGATCCAGCATCAGACAAAGTATGGCAAGTAGCACAGTTTCCTTTTTCTAAAAAAATATTTTTTCCTAAGTCCAATATTTCATCTGCACATAAAGTTTGGGTAAATAATATAAATATTGCTGTAAAAAAATAATTATAATATTTCATAATTTAGTTAAATTTAGTAATAATTAACTCAATTATTAATCTACTAAAGATATTTTTTTGTAGCAAGTATCAATGGTGTAAATTAAATAGACATATGAAAATTTTTGATTGTTTTATGTATTTTGATGAAGAGATTGTTCTAGATTTAAGGTTAAATACTTTAGACAGGTATGTTGATTATTTCGTTATTGTGGAAAGCACTTTTACACACAGAGGTGATAAAAGAACCTTAAAATTCAACCATAAAAAATTTGAAAAATTTAAAGACAAAATAATTTATTTAACTTTTGATAAAGAGCCTGATGGAATAGAAGTGGTTCATAAAAATGATAACGAAGGTGAAAAATCAAGAAAATATATTCTTAATGCTGCGAAAAGAGAAAATGGACAAAGAGACCATATTGCAAATGGTTTACAAAAGGCAAATCCCGAAGATTTAATACTGATTTCTGACGTTGACGAAATTCCAAATCTTGAAGAGATAAAAATTGAAAATTTAAAAGAAAAAATTTTAATGTTTCAACAAGATATGTTTTACTACAAATTTGACTTAAAATTACCTAATATGATTTGGTCTGGAACTAAAGGTTGTAGAAAAAAAGACCTATTAAGTCCTCAATGGTTAAGAAACATTAAAGATAAAAAATATTCTTTATTTAGATTAGATATATTTTTTTCAAAAACAAAATATAATAGTATTAAATTTATTAAAAATGGAGGTTGGCATTTTTCAAATATTAAATCTCCTAAAGAAATAGAGCATAAATTAAAATCATATTTACATCACAGAGAATTTGATGAAGAACCGTTAACCTTAGATCAAATAGATGACATAATTAAGAGTAAACAAGCAATTTATGACTTAAAAGTTGATAAAACTGTAAATAAAGTTGGAAGCGGAAGTAAGCTAATTAATTACAGTTTTGACAAATTGCCAGTTTATTTAAGAGAAAATAAAGAAAATTATAAAGAATGGCTAGATTAAAATAGAGTATCTAGTATTGGATAGGCTCATCGTCAATTGAACGCCATAAATACCATGTGGCAACAGAACAATAGGGTGAAAATCTTTTTCTTAAAAAATTTACAAAATTTTTTGGAGGCAAATATTTTTTTTTATAGTTATTTGATATAGCTCTGAGTAACCCTATATCTTGAATAGGCCATATATTTTCTCTATTAAAAGTAAAAAGTAATATCATTTCTGCAGACCATCTTCCAATTTGTCTCAAAGTTGAAAGATAAACAATTGCTTCTTCATCATTCATTTTTTTTATAAGCTTAGGATTAAATGATTTATTTGAAAATTTAATTGACAGTTCTTTTATTCCTTTGGCCTTTTGCTTGCTCAGGCCGCATTTTTTAAGTTTTTGAATAGCAATTTTTTTTACTATTTTTGGATTAATTTTTCCATTACATGCGCTTTTAAATTTTTTGAACACTGAGCTTGCCGCTGCAACACTAATTTGTTGACCTATTATACTTTTACAAAGAGAGAAAAAAATATCTTTTCTTGTAGTTAATGCTTTGTGATTATATTTTTCAATTAAATTTTTCATTACTCTATCTTTTTTAGATAAATATTTTTTTGCTTTATTCCAATATTTTGGGGGCTTATTCATGTCTTGGAATGGAAACTTGTTTTTTTAAAGCAACTTCTCTTCTAAAAATAATTATAGATGAAATTATAACTAAGAAAGCTCCTACTAGAGTTTTGATTGAAGGTATTTCATCCCAAATGAAGTATCCAAAAATTATTGCAAAAACTAAAGCTAAATACTTTAGAGGGGTTACCAAAGAAACTTCTGAAAACTTATAAGATTGGCTCAGCCATAAATTTGCAGCACCACCAAAAATTCCTATAAAAGACAATAAAATTAAATCTTTTATGTCTGGCATAACCCATCCAAAAGGAATTGTAAAAAAACTTATTAGGGTTATTGCGGCTGAAAAATTTAAAGCAATCAACCAAATGGGTTCGGTAGTTGACAATTGTCTGATAGCAATAGCAACATAAGATAGACCTAAACAAAAAATTATTGGATAAACAAAGTATATGTTTAAAGAACTAAAACCAGGTTCTGTAATAACTACAATACCAATAAATCCTACAATTACTGCAAGCCATCTATACATTCCAACCTTCTCACTAAGAAAAAAAATTGAAAAAATAGTTGTAAAAATTGGGGCAGCAAATGAAATACTAACAACGGTGGCTAAGGGTAGATTTCTTAATGCAATAAATATTGAAATTAGAGCTATTAAACCAAATAAGCATCTTAAAAAATGCAATCCAGCTCTTTTTGTATAATAAAAATTTTTAAGTCTCTCTCTAGGAATAATAAAAAAATAAAATACTAAACCAAAAAAACCTCTAAAAAATAATACCTGTCCTAAAGGATATGAATCTGACCATTTTACAATTAAATCCATTACTGAAAATGCACAAACGGACATAAACATGTACAAAAAACCTAATTGATTTTTGGAAAGCATAAGAATAACTTTAGTTTAAATAAAACAATAATCAATGGAAATAGCTGTATTAGCACTAGGATGTTTTTGGGGACCAGAAATTAAGTTTGGAAAACTTGAAGGAATTAAAAAAACTGAAGTTGGTTACTGCGGTGGTAACAAAAATAGAACAACTTATGAAGAAGTTTGTTCAGGAAATACTAATCATGCTGAAGTTGTTAGATTAGAATATGATCCTAAAAAAGTTTCATATAAAGAAATTTTACAGCATTTTTTTGATATGCATGACCCCACCACATTAAATGCTCAAGGTCCAGATATAGGAACTCAATATAGAAGTGAAATATTCTATATAGATGAAAATCAAAAAAAAATTGCTAAAAAAATTATTGAAGAAAAAAATAAAAAATTATCTGGCAAAGTTGTCACAAAATTGTCGTTACTAAAAAACTATTGCCCAGCTGAAGACTATCATCAAAAATATTTAGAAAAAAAAATTTAATTATGTCGCTAGTAAGCACAAGCTGGGTTGAAAAAAATATTAAAAAGTTAAAAATAATTGATTGCTCTTGGCATATGCCAAATGTGAAAAGAGATGGGTACAAAGAATATTTAGAATCACATATTGAAAATGCAATATTTTTCGATTTAGACAAAAATTCAGACCATAATACTGATTTGCCTCATATGCTTACAAACAAAAATGAATGGGAAAAAATTATATCTGATATGGGAATTGCCAATGATGATGAAATAGTAATTTATGATAATTCAGATGTCTTAAGTTCATGCAGATGTTGGTATAACTTTATATACTTTGGGCATAATGATAAATTGGTCCATGTTTTAAATGGTGGACTAAAAAAATGGAAATCTGAAAATAAACCAACAACAGATATAATTTTAAAAGTTAATCCAACTAAATACACCGCTTCAGAAAGAAAAAATTTAGTTAAAAATATAACTCAAATTAATGAAAATATTAACAGTGAAGAATTTAAAATTATTGATGCAAGAAGTAGAGAAAGATTCGAAGGAAAAGTTAAAGAACCAAGAAAAGGTCTGAGAAGTGGATCCATTCCAAAATCTATGTGTATACCTTTTGGGGAACTAATTAATTATGACAATACATTTAAAAATGAAAATGAAATTTTAAACATATTTAAAAATACTTTGGGTAAAGAAATAAGTACAAATATTGTATTTTCTTGTGGTTCTGGAGTAACAGCTGCAGTTTTGGCACTTGCATATTCTTTAATAAATAATAAATATATGCCAACCATTTACGATGGTTCTTGGGCAGAATATGGAAAAAATTAAAATATGAAAAGATCAACAAAAGTAATTTCTATAATAATTGTCTTCTTTTTAATTATAACATCTGTGATTGTTGCCAGAACTATGATTGGACAACATTTCCAAAAAAAATTTGGCAAAAGACCTCCTCCAGGAATTATGGTAATTGAAGTAGTTGAAAAAGAGTTTTCAGAAAAAATTGAAACATTTGGAACAGCAGTATCTAACAAGACAAAATCTTTCAGAATAAAAAAAGAAGATTTAATTAAAGAATTAAAATTAAATAACTATGTCAAAAAAGGAGACGCAATTATTAAGTTAAAAAGTGGGAATATTATAGCTCCTTTTAGTGGCGTAGTAGGATATACTGGTTTAACAGAAGATATATTTGTTTCTGATAGTACTTTTATTATAACTTTAGATGATAACTCAATTATCTATTCAGATATTAAAATTCCTGAAAATTATTCTTCTGTTGTTAAAAAAGGTCTACCAATAGAAGCAAAAGTTTCAAGTTATAAAAATAAAATTTTTAGTGGAGAAGTTGATTTTATTTCAAGTAGAATAAATGCTGAAACTAGGAGTTTATTAACAAGAGTTAAAATACCTAATACAAATTTAGAATTAATATCAGGCTCTTTGCTTGAGGTAAGTGTAAAGTTTAATTTAAGAAATTCTCTTAGCATACCAGATACTAGTGTAATGATGGAAGGTGAAAAAGCTTATGTATATAAAGTATCAAAAGATAATATAGCAAATAAAACAGAAATAAAAATTGGTACAAGACAAGAAAGTAATATTGAAGTTTTATCCGGATTAAATATTGGAGACATAATTGTTGCTGAAGGATTAAAAAAAGTCTACCCAAGAAGTAAAATCAAACCTATTGCAGATGGCTCACAAAAGAGTGGTTCTGAATGGGAAAAAAAAAGTTGATAAAAATAAATTATTAAATGTTCATAACAGAATTAAGCATTAGAAGGCCTGTTGTTTCATGGGTAATGTCTCTAATTTTAATTGTATTTGGACTTTTTGTTTTTTGGAAGTTGCCAGTAAGAGAACTTCCATCAGGATTACAGCCGCCAGTAGTACAGGTGCAAGTTGATTATGCATCTGCGTCGGCTCCTATAATTGATCAAGAAGTAACACAAGTTCTAGAAGATGTGATTGGTGGCGCTGAAGGAATTAAAAATATTGATTCTAAATCTTCAAACGGAAGAAGCACAATAAAAGTTGAATTTGATACAAGCATTGATTTGGATAATGCAGCTAATGATATAAGAGAAAGAGTTGCAAGAGTAGTAGATAATTTGCCATCAGAGTCAGACCCACCACAAATACTTAAACAAGCAGCAGGATTTACTACAACGATGTGGTTAGCACTTTCATCCTCTACTTGGAGTGATTTAGAACTTGGCGACTATGCTGAAAGATATTTAGTAGATACTTTTTCGAGTGTAAAAAACGTAGGTAGAATTTTAGTTGGAGGACTTAGGGAACTAAGTATTAGGGTATGGGTAGATCCTATCAAATTAGCAGCAAATGATTTAACTGTTCAGGAAGTTGAAAGAGCTTTAAGAGGAGAAAATATTAGATTACCCGCAGGTACTCTTGAAGCAAATAATATCGATTTAACATTAAACTTAGATAAATCCTACAATAGCATAGAAACGATTAAACAACTTCCAATTAAAAAAACTAATAAAAAAGTCGTGGTATTATCTGATGTTGCAAAAATAGAGTTTGGTCCAGTTTCTGAAAAAACCTTATTTAAGGCACAAAGAAAAGACCAACTAAATTTAAAAACAGTTGGTATTGGAATTTATGCTAGAAGTGGAGCATCCACTGTAGAACTTTCTAAAGAAATAAAAAAAAAAATAGCTAAAGTAAATAAATCTTTGCCTGAAGGACTAGAGTTAGAAGTGGCATTTAATAGAGCTACTTACATAGGGGCAGCAATTAATGAGGTATATAAAACTCTTATAATTGCTTTTGTTTTGGTTGTAATAATTATTTACTTATTCTTAGGAAATTTAAAAGCTGTAATCGTTCCAGCAATAGCTTTGCCTGTTAGTTTAATAGCTTCATTTCTTGGAATTTATATATTTGGACTATCAATAAATATTTTTGTTCTTTTAAGTTTTATACTAGCGATTGGTATAATTACCGATGACTCGGTAATTATGACAGATGCTATTTATAGGAGAATAGAAAATGGAGAAAACCCTCTTGTTGCTGCATATAAAGGATCTAAACAAATTACATTTGCAATTATTGCAACTACATTAATTCTAATTGCGGTCTTTTTGCCACTAATATTTATTGAAGGTATTTCTGGAACACTGTTTAGAGAAACTGCAATAGCTTTATCGTTTTCTATTGTTGTATCATCATTTGTTGCTTTAACTTTATCCCCAATGCTTGCAAGTAAATTTCTAAATAAAAAAAATAATAAAAATTTTATAATTCGAAAATTTGAAAAATTTTTTTTAGGTTTTTCAAAATTTTACCAAGAAACATTGGAAGTTTTAGTTAAAAAAACAAAAACTATATCTATTTTTATTGTATTTATAATTGTAGCTTCTGTTTTGTTATTTAATTTTTCAAAAAAAGAATTACTACCAATTGAAGATAGAGGAGCTTATCTAGTCATTGGTTTTACCGACGAAGGAAGCTCTTTTGAGTATACACAAGAAAAAGCTCAGGTAATTGAAAAAAGACTCATTCCATTATTGCAAGCTGAAAACAGCCCTTATTCACGTTTTATTATGAGAGTGCCTGGCTTTGGAAGCTCCGCTACTTCATACAACAGTTTTATAATTATTGCTTTGCTAGATCATTGGAAAAATAGAAAACAAGATTCTCAAACAGTCATGAGGCAAGCTATTGGTAAAATTGTGACTGTACCTCAAGCAGTAGCTTTTCCTATATCTCCTCAATCAATAAGAGTTTCAAGCTATAACAAGCCTGTTCAAATGGTCATTTATGGAAGTACGTATGAAGAATTGGAAAGAATTCAAAGTGAAGTGATTGGAAAATTAAGAAGAAATAGGAATTTATCAAGATTAGAATCTGATTACTCTAGAAATAAACCTGAGGTAAAACTTATAATTAATAAAAATAAGGCAAAAGATCTGGGTGTTTCTACTGAAACAATTGGTAAAAGTTTAGAAACACTTTATGGAGGTAAAAGAATTACAACATTTAATAAATTAGGGAAAGAATATCCAATAATATTACAACAATATTTATCAGATAGAAGAAATAAAGAAGGAATATCAAAAATTTTCGTAAGATCTGATACTACAGGAAAATTAATATCATTGACCAATCTAGTAAATTTTAAAGAAGAAGGAACTGCAAAAGAATTGGCAAGATATAACAGACAAAGAGCAGTTACTATTTCTGCTAATATTTCAGAAAATTATACCCTTTCAGAAGCAATTAAATATTTAGAAAATATAATGGCTGAAGTTTCTCCCCAAAGTCAAATTACTTGGAAAGGTAAGTCTGAAGAAATTAAAGAAACAAGTAATGAACTATTTATTATATTTGCTTTAGCATTATTAACAGCATATCTGGTTATGGCAGCAACATTTAATTCATTTAT
>CAZAGV010000045.1:0-8502 GCA_964484975.1 uncultured Candidatus Pelagibacter sp. | reverse complement strand
AAGTCCAAGATTTAATTTTTTCAGGACTTGCTAAAGTAATTTTAATACTATTAAAGTTTTGTGATTCTGAAATCTCAGTGCTTTTAAATATATCGGTTAATTCTTTTTTCATATTTAATTCAATTCTACATTTAGTGCTAAAGATTTAATTTCTTTAACCAGGACGTTAAATGACTCCGGTATACCTGATTCAAAATTTTCTTCACCTTTAACAATTGTTTCATATACTTTAACTCTTCCAGCTACATCGTCCGATTTAACGGTTAATATTTCTTGAAGTGTGTAAGAAGCGCCACAAGCTTCTAGAGCCCACACTTCCATTTCACCAAACCTTTGGCCACCTAGTTGTGCTTTTCCACCTAATGGCTGCTGTGTAACTAAACTATATGGTCCTGGTGCCCTTGCATGAATTTTATCTTCAGCTAAATGGTGAAGTTTTAACATGTAGATTGTTCCGACTGTTACCTGTCTATCAAATTTTTCACCAGTTCTACCATCCCATAAAAAGGTTTGACCTGAGTTTGGAAGTTTTGCTAGCTCTAGCATTTTTGTTACATCTTTTTCTTTTGCTCCATCAAAAACAGGAGTTGCAATTGGAATTCCATTCTTAATATTTTCACATAAATCTTTAAATTCTGGGTTTGAAAGTTTTTCTATTGATTCATTATAAATTTCTTGGCCATAAGCTGCTTTTAGGAATGAAGAAATTTTTTCATTTCTTTCAATCTTTTTTTGATTTTCATTTATTAATTTATTTAGAGTTTCTCCTAATTCAGTACATGACCACCCTAGGTGCGTTTCTAAAATTTGTCCGACATTCATACGGCTGGGAACTCCTAAGGGGTTTAAAACAATATCAACAGGTTTTCCATTTTCACGGTAAGGCATGTCTTCAACTGGAACAATTTTACTAACTACACCTTTATTTCCATGTCGTCCTGACATTTTATCACCAGGTCTAAGTCTTCTTTTTATTGCAACGAAAACTTTAACCATTTTCATTACACTTGGAAGTAAATCGTCACCTTGTTTGATTTTTAATACTTTATCTTCAAATCTTTCTTGTATATCGTTTTTTGCTATATTGTATTGTTCTTTTAACTGATTCAAAGCTTCAATTTTTTTTTGATCAGATAGTGGTAATTTAAATATATCATAAATATTTAAATCATTTATTGATCTTTCGTTTAAAATTTCTCCTTCTTCTAAATTTTTAATTTTTTTGCCTAATTTAATTCCATATATAATTGAAGAAACCCTTTGTTTGATACTTCTTTCTAATATTTCCTCTTCTACAATTTTATCTTGTTGAACAGTATCTATTTCAGCTCTTTCAATTGTTATCGATCTTTCATCCTTTTCAATCCCATGTCTATTAAATACTCTAACATCAACAACTATTCCGCCACTTCCACTTGGCATTTTTAATGAAGTGTCAGTAACATCAATAGCTTTTTCTCCAAATATTGATCTTAAAAGTTTTTCTTCTGGTCCTGAGGCTGAATCTCCTTTTGGAGTAACTTTACCAACCAAAATATCTCCAGGTTTAACTTCAGCTCCAATATACACAACTCCGGACTCGTCAAGATTCTTTAATGACTCTTCATTAACATTTGGAATATCTCTTGTAATATCTTCTTCTCCAAGTTTGGTGTCTCTCGCCATTACTTCATATTCTTCAATATGAATTGAAGTAAATACATCATCTGTAACACATCTTTCAGATATTAAAATTGAGTCTTCAAAATTATATCCTTGCCAAGGCATGAATGCTACCGTTACATTTTTTCCTAAAGCAAGTTCTCCTATTTTTGTAGAAGGACCATCAGCTATAATATCTCCTGATTTTACTTTATCTCCAACTCTTACAAGTGGTTTTTGATTAATACATGTATTTTGATTTGATCTTTTAAATTTTTGTAAATTGTATATGTCTACACCAGATTTACTAAAATCTTTTTCATCTGTAGCTTTTATTACTATTCTTTTTCCATCAATTTTATCGACTATACCATCTCTTTTAGCAACTATTGTAACCCCAGAATCTAAAGCAACATCACTTTCTATGCCAGTACCTACTAAAGGTGCTTCTGGTTTTAATAAAGGAACAGCTTGCCTCATCATGTTAGATCCCATTAATGCTCTGTTAGCATCGTCATTTTCTAAAAATGGAATTAATGATGCTGCTACTGATACTAGTTGTTTCGGTGATACGTCTATATAATCTATATTTTCTGGTTTTGATAAAATAAAGTTTAAATTTTGCCTACAAGATACTAGTTGTTCTTTAAATTTTCCATTTTTATTTATAATTGAATTAGCTTGTGCTATAGTAAATTTTGTTTCTTCCATTGCTGAAAGATATTCTATGGTATCTTCAACTACTCCATTTTTAACTTTTTTATATGGGCTTTCGATAAATCCATATTTATTTATTTTAGAATAAGTAGATAAACTATTTATTAATCCTATGTTTGGTCCTTCGGGAGTTTCTATTGGACAAATCCTTCCATAATGAGTTGGGTGGACATCTCTCACCTCGAAACCTGCTCTTTCCCTTGTTAAACCCCCAGGACCTAGAGCAGAAACTCTTCTTTTGTGAGTTATTTCTGATAGTGGATTGGTTTGATCCATAAATTGTGATAATTGAGAAGTTGCAAAAAAATCTTTAAGCGAAATTGTAAGAGGTTTTGCATTTATTAGATCTTGTGGCATTGCTGACTCAATATCTAGTGTTGTCATTTTTTCTTTTATGGCTCTCTCCATTCTATAAACTCCAATACGTGCCTGGTTTTCAACAAGTTCACCTACAGATCTTACTCTTCTATTTCCTAAATGGTCAATATCATCCACGTCATCTTTACCATCTCTTAGATCAAGCATTTTCTTAACAATAGAAATAATGTCATCGTTTCTTAGTATTGTTATTTTGTCAGAACAGTCCAAATTTAATCTTGAATTCATTTTTACTCGACCAACATCTGAAAGGTCATATCTATCTGAACTAAAAAATAAATTATTAAAAATTTGAGTTGCTATCTCTAAAGTTGGAGGTTCTCCAGGTCGAAGCATTTTGTATATTTCTGTAATTGCTTCATTTTTATTCTCATTTTTATCACTAAGCAAAGTTTGTAAAATATATGGCCCTTTATTAATAGAATTGGTTTTTGAAATTTCGATTAAATGGATATCGTTTTCTATACATTGAGTCAAAATATTTTCATTTAATTCAGTTCCAATTTTATAGTTATCCTCTTTAATAATAATATTTTTGTGCAAAAACTTTCCATACAACGATTGACTGGAAACATAAATTTCCTTCAAACCATCATTAGCTAATTTTTTCGCTGTTAAAAAATTAATTTTTTCACCAATTTTAACAACAGTTTTATTGTTTTTCGCATCAATTACTTCTTCAGAAAAATTTTTTGCTTTGTAATTTTCAGGGTCAAATTTAGTTTTCCATTTTTTTAATTTTGAATCGTATGAATAGTTTTCCTTTTCATAAAATTCATTAACTATATCGCTTTTTGAATAACCTAAAGCCTGAAAAAGAGTTGTAACAAAAATTTTCTTTTTTCTATCAATTCTAAAATATAAAAAATCTTTTACATCAAATTCAAAATCTAACCATGATCCTCTATTTGGTATAACTCTGCAATTAAAAAGAAGTTTGCCACTTGCATGAGATTTTCCTTTATCATGATCAAAAAATACTCCTGGGCTTCTATGCATTTGATTTACTACAACTCTTTGAACCCCATTAGTTATAAAAGTTCCACTATTGGTCATCATAGGAACTTCTCCCATATAAACTACTTGCTCTTTGGCTGACAATATATCTTTTGTATTATTCTCTTGATCTATTTCATACACCACTAATCTAAGTTTGCATTTTAAAGCAGCTGAATATGATAATCCTCTTGCAATACACTCTTCTACGTCAAATTTTGGTTTGTCTAATCTATAAGAAACATATTCTAATGTTGCTTTATCATTTAAGTCTTCTATTGGAAAAATACTTTTAAATACTCTATCAAATCCTTTAATTAAGTTTTGATCAACGTCTATTTTATTTTCTGTTAATTCTTTATAAGAATTTTTTTGAACTTCAATTAAGTTTGGAATTGATAAGCTTTCTTTAAGCTTACCAAAATTTTTTCTAATATTTTTCTTTTTGGTAAAAGATAAATGCATCAATGTCTATCGTTGATTTAATAAAAACAACAATTAAAATTCTTTCTATTATTACTTAAGTTCTACTTTGGCGCCCGCTGCTTCTAATTTAGCTTTAATCTCATCAGCTTCTTTTTTATTTACACCTGATTTTATATCTTTAGGTGCACCTTCTACTAAATCTTTAGCTTCTTTTAATCCAAGTGAAGTTACTGCTCTCACTTCTTTAATCACATTAATTTTTTTATCGCCAGCGGCTGCAAGTACAATTGTATAGTCGTCTTTTTCTTCTGCTGGTGCCGCTGCTCCAGCTGCTGCTGGTGCTGCTGCTACTGCTGCTGCCGCTGTTACTCCCCATTTTTCTTCTAGTTGTTTTGAAAGTTCTGCAGCCTCTACAACAGTTAAACTTGATAAGTCATCTATAATTTTATTTAGATTTGCCATAATAAATTTGCCCTAGGTTATTTTTTTGATTTTTCGAGCGCTAAAATAGCGATTTTTGAGGCAGGTGCAAGTAAAATACTTGCAATTTTTTGCGCTGGTGATCTCAATATTCCTACAATTTTAGCCCTTGCTTCATCTAAAGAAGGTAAAGTAGATACATTTTTTACTCCAGCAACATCTAATATGTCATTACCCATGATTCCACCTAGAATCTTAAGGTTGCTGTTTTCTTTAGAAAAATTTGTTAATATTTTTGCTGATATTATTGCATCTTCTGATAATGCAACAGCAGTCGGCCCTGTAAACAAATTTGATAATTCTTTACATCTTGTTTTTTCAAGGGCAAGTTTAGTTATTCTATTCTTTGTAATTTTAAAAATGATTCCATGTTCTCTCATTTTTGAACGAAGCTCGTCTAATTGGTTAACAGTTAAACCTTGATAATGTGCAACAATTACAGCTTCTGATTTATCAAACTGAGTTGTCATTTCAGAAATATAATTTTGTTTTTTTTCTTTATTCATCATAATTAAATATTTTTAGGTAATTTTAATTTATAAGATACTCCCATTGTAGAAGTTAAAAATGCACTTTTTATTAAGTCTCCTTTAATTGTTTGGTTTCCTTTTTCCCTTTCTAATACATCAAGAACTGCAATAAAATTTTTAATTATTTTATCATCTGAAAATGATTTTTTTCCAAGACTTAATCCTATATTTCCATCTTTGTCGTTTTTGATTTCAACTTGTCCTAATTTTGCGTCCGAAATGGCTTTTTTTAAATCTTCAGTAACTGTTCCCAATTTTGGATTAGGCATTAAACCTTTGGGTCCAAGTACTTTTCCTAGTTTAGATAATTTAATCATCATTGAAGGAGTACAAATTAATTTTTCGAAATTTAATTCTCCAGATTTTATTTTTTCAATAAAATCGTCAGCACCTACAATATCTGCTCCTGCATCTTTGGCTATTTGGGATTTTGAATCTTCACAAACAACTCCAACCTTAATTTTCTTACCAGAGCCTGAAGGAAGATTGGCTACAGTTCTTAAATTTATTTCACTTTTTTTTTGTTTGTTGTTAATTTGTATACTTAAATCTATTGACTCATCAAATTTAGTAGTACAATTTTTTTTTAAAACTGGGATTAACTTTTCAAGTAATTCTGCTGAAAGTTCTTTTGTTTTTTCTGGCAATTTTTTATATCTTTTTGAAGTCATCACTCTTTTACCTCTATACCCATAGATCTAGCAGAGCCTGCAATAATTTTAGAAGCTTCATCTATATCGTGAGCATTTAAATCTGCCATCTTTTGTTTGGCAATTTCTTCGAGTTGTTTTTTTGTTATGGATGCAATTATATTTCTACCTGGTTCTTGTGATCCACTTTTTAGTTTTACTGCTTCCTTTATATAATGAGATGCAGGTGGGGATTTAATTATAAAATCAAATTTTTTATCTTTATATACCGTAATAACTACAGGAACTGGTTTTCCCATAAAATTTTTAGTTTTTTCATTAAAGGCCTTGCAAAAATCCATGATGTTTATTCCTCTTTGTCCTAAAGCTGGACCAACAGGTGGTGCAGGATTTGCTTGTCCCCCTTTTATTTGTAACTTTACATATCCACTAACTTCTTTTTTTGCCATTAACTTGCTTTCTCCACTTGGTTATATTCTAAATCTACTGGTGTTGGTCTACCAAATATAGAAACTGAAACCTTAAGTCTAGATTTTTCTTCGTCAATATCTTCTACTAAACCGCTAAAAGATGCAAAAGGTCCATCTATAACTTGTACTTTTTCACCAACTGTATATTCGATTCCCGATTTTGGTTGAGCTACACCATCTTTAATTTGCCCTAAAATTTTTTCAATCTCTTTGTCTGATACTGGTACAGGAATACCTTTGCTTCCTAAAAAACCGCTTACTTTTTTAATTCCTTTTATCATATGATATAAATTATTATCCATTTCACTTTTTATTAAAACATAACCAGGAAAATATTTCTTTTTTCTTTGCACTCTCTTTCCACGCTTTACTTCTGTAACATCATGTGTAGGAACTACTATTTCTTCAATCTTTTCAGCAACTTTTGCCTTTTCTGCCTCTTCTTTTATTAATTGGGCAACTTTGTTTTCAAAGCTTGAATGTGATTGAACTATATACCAATTTTTCATAACTTATATACTGATCTTTAAAACTAATTCTAAGAAAAACTTTAAAAACTGATCAAGAAGCAAAAAAAACAAAGAAGCTACTATAGCCATTGCCACAACCATTAAAGTACCCTGTAAAGTTTCCTTGCCAGTTGGCCAAGTAACTTTAAAAGCTTCTTGCTTAACTTCTTGTATAAATTTTAAAGGATTTTTCATAATATTTACACCTTCATAAAATGGCAGGAGCGGAGGGAATCGAACCCCCAACCTCCGGTTTTGGAGACCGGCGCTCTACCAATTGAGCTACACTCCTATGGGAGCTTACTCTATAATCTTAGTTACTACTCCAGCTCCTACAGTTCTTCCACCTTCTCTAATGGCAAAATTTAATTTTTCACTCATTGCGATAGGTGTGATTAGTTTTACAGTAAACTTGGCATCATCTCCAGGCATTACCATTTCTGTACCAGATGGTAATTCTACTTCTCCAGTTACATCTGTAGTTCTAAAATAAAACTGAGGTCTGTACTTTGTAAAAAATGGTGTATGTCTTCCACCTTCTTCTTTTTTAAGAACATATGCTTGAGCTTCAAATTTTGTATGTGGTGTAACTGAGCCTGGTTTACACAAAACTTGACCTCTTTCAACATCATCTCTTTCTACGCCTCTTAAAAGAGCACCAATGTTGTCACCAGCTTCACCTGAGTCTAAAAGTTTTCTGAACATTTCAACACCAGTACAAACTGATTTTTTTGTATCTCTAATACCAACTATTTCTATTTCTTCACCAGTCTTTATTACTCCAGATTCTACTCTTCCGGTAACAACTGTACCTCTTCCAGAAATTGAAAAAACATCTTCAACAGGCATCAAGAAAGGTTTATCTTTCGGTCTATCTGGTTGTGGAATGTGTTCGTCAACAGCTTTCATTAATTCTATAATTGAATTTTTGCCAATTTCATCATCTTTTCCTTCTACTGCAGCCAATGCTGATCCTTTTATAATTGGTGTTTTGTCTCCTGGAAATTTATATGATGTTAGTAATTCTTTAATTTCTTCTTCTACTAATTCAATTAATTCTTTATCTTGAACTTGATCAACTTTGTTTAGGTAAACAACAATTGCTGGTACTCCAACTTGTCTTGCCAAAAGAATATGCTCTCTTGTTTGAGGCATCGGACCATCTGCTGCATTAACAACTAGAATTGCTCCATCCATTTGTGCTGCACCTGTGATCATATTTTTCACATAGTCAGCGTGGCCTGGACAATCAACGTGTGCATAGTGTCTTTTTTCAGTTTCATATTCTACGTGAGCTGTTGAGATTGTTATTCCTCTTTCCTTTTCTTCTGGAGCTTTATCTATTTGATCATAAGCAACAAAATTCGCACCACCACTTTCAGCTAAAACTTTAGTTATAGCGGCCGTTAAAGTTGTTTTACCGTGATCGACGTGTCCGATTGTACCAATGTTACAGTGCGGTTTATTTCTTACAAACTTTTCTTTCGACATTATATTTTTACCTCTTTTTCCTTTTTTCTTTTTATTAATAATTTTTGGAGCGGGTAAAGGGAATCGAACCCTTACATCCAGCTTGGAAGGCTAGCGTTCTACCATTGAACTACACCCGCATAACCAAGAATTCACTCCAAGTTCTTAAAACTTTATTTATTGGTGGAGGGGGAAGGATTCGAACCTTCGAAGACCGAAGTCAACGGGTTTACAG
>CAZAGV010000044.1:0-8529 GCA_964484975.1 uncultured Candidatus Pelagibacter sp. | reverse complement strand
CGAAAATTTTTCCATCTTTTGATTTGTATTTCATCTATATGAGGAATTTTTCTTCCATTATAAAATCTACAGTACCATTGAAACCATCCCAAGGGATCTTCTTTAAAAATCCACCCTTTTTCAATCCAATGTTTTCTGGATAATCCTGATTTAACTTTAAAGCGATTTAAACTTACATCAAAATCTTTACTTAACTTTGCGTTTGCAAACCATGATTTTGGAAATTCTTTTATTTTTGATCCGAAGTAAGAACCACCAAACACACCAAGTTTTAACATTTTTTTAGGTGTTAATTCTGGTTTAAAAATTTTATAAAAATCCAAATTAATTAATTTTTTTTTATATATTTTTTTCATTAATTATTGAATTTATGTGAATTTATTCTGCTAGTAATTTTTGATATAATTCTTCATCTGCATCGCCTTCACAACCAAATAACAGTACACATGAGTCTTTATTTAGGTTAATTGTTTTTCTTATTTCATCATTATTGCTTAACCCAACTAAACTAGCTATCCCTGGAGTCGAACATTCACCGCCTATAATTTTTTCATCGCTAAATTGCTTATTTGCCAGATTTTTTATAGTTTTTGAGATGTAGTCGTCTGAAATTGTTACACAATAATGTATTGAATTTTTTAATATTTGCCAAGGAACTAAAGACACTTCTCCGCATGACATTCCTCCCATTATACTTTCTTTATGAATAGAAATTTTTTCTATTTTACCTTTTTTAATACTTTCTAAAACACATGCTGCGCTATCAGGTTCTACTATTATAATTTTAGGAATATAATTTAAATATCTAACAATACCTGCAACCATTGCGGCAGCCATTCCACCAACTCCAGCCTGCAATATAACATGAGAAATTTTTTCATTTTTAATTTGTTCAGAAATTTCTTTCATCATTACTGAATATCCAGCCATAGTTAATTTTGGAACCAATTTATAATCTTCCCAAGCAACATCCTGCACTATTTGCCAATTATTTTGATTAGATTGTTTGATGCATTCATTTAAAGAATCTTCATAATTTCCTTTAACTCTAATTACGTCAGCACCAAAATTTCTCATAACTTCAGCTCTAGCCTCGCTTACAAATTCACTAATGAATATTTTACACTTTAAACCATTTTTTTGTGAACCCCATGCAACAGATCTCCCATGATTTCCCGCTGTGGCTGTAGATATAACTTTTTTATCATTTCCCTTAATTATTTTTTCAACTGCATAAGCACCACCTAATGCTTTAAATGATTTTAAATGAAATCTTTTTGATTCATCTTTATAGAAAATTTTATTAAGTTTTAATTTTTCATTTAATTTATTTAATGAAATTAGAGGAGTAGGTGAATAGTTATTCCAACTTGATATCGTTTTATAAGCTTCATCAATATCTTCAGAAGAAAGTATTTTTAAAATTTCTTTTTTGTTAAAATTATTATTTTTATTTATTAAAAAATTTGAATATTTCCATTGCGAAACTTCAGATGTTGATGACATTTTTTAACAATCCAAAGTATTATTTTTTTCCCACTTTGTGACAGGACTTTTTTTATCAAAAGTATCGTTTTGATCAAAATCTTCTATTTCTTTTCTTTTTAATTTTAAATAGCTATTAATTACATCATCACCGAAAGCTTCTCTTAAGATCTTATTTTCATCTAATTCTTCAAGAGATTCTTCTATGTCATTTGGTAATTTTTCTAAATTAGGATAATTTTTATAATCAGTATACATGTTGCATGCCAAAGGTTCGCCAGGATCAGTTTTGTTGCTTAATCCAAACAATCCTGCCGCTATAACTCCTGCTTGTAAAAGATACGGATTTGCAGATCCATCCATTAATCTTAATTCAAATCTTCCAGCATCTGGAATTCTAATCATATGAGTTCTATTATTGCCAGTGTAAGAAATGCTGCTTGGTGACCATGATGCACCTGATTTAGTTGCTGGAGCATTTATTCTTCTATAACTGTTTATTGTAGGATTAAATAGAGAAGATAAAGATCTTGCATTTTTTAACAAACCACCAACAAAATGATATGCAGTTTTAGTCAATCCGTATCTGTCACCTTCATCTAAAAATTTATTTTTCTTTCCATTCCAAAGCGATACGTGAGCATGACAACCATTGCCTGTTAAATTTTCAAAAGGTTTAGGCATAAACGTTGCTCTTAATCCATGTTTTTCAGCTAGGCTTTTAACCATAAATTTAAAAAAAACATGTCTATCTGCTGTGATCAAACAATTATCGTAATCCCAATTCATTTCAAATTGTCCATTAGCATCTTCATGATCGTTTTGATAAGGTTTCCATCCTAACTCAATCATACTGTCACAAATTTCCTTAATTAATTCATATCTTCTCATTAATGCAGATTGATCGTAGCAAGGTTTAGATTGAATATCTCTGCTGTCTGCGATACTTGAACCATCTTGAGAAATTAAAAAATATTCACATTCAACACCCGATTTCATTTCTAAATTCATTTTGCCTAACTTTTTAATTTGATCTTTAAGCATAACTCTAGGTGATGCCTTAACTTGTTTACCATCCATCCATAAATCTGAAGCTAACCATCCCACTTCTTTATTCCATGGTAATTGAATTAAACTATCTGGATCTGGTATTGCAAACATATCAGTGTCTGCAGGTGTCATATCCAACCAAGTAGCAAAACCAGCAAAACCAGCGCCATTTTTTTGCATTTCACCGATTGCTTGAGCAGGAACAAGTTTAGACCGCAAAACTCCAAACAAATCTACAAAGCTTATTAAGAAATATTTAATTTTTTTTTGTTTTGCTAATTTAGAAAGATCTTTTGTCATAAATAATTTTAGTTAAATAAACTTATAATTTTTTCTTTGTAATATATTAAATTAATTACCACAAATATTATTATTGCGAGAATAAATCCATATTTTGCTTTTGGCCAAGCTATCCTTGACATTTTTTCAGGTGTTTTTTTTGTATTTTCTGATTTTTTTTCGTCCATGAATCAATAAGGGCGCATAATAAAATAATATGCGCCCTTTATTTTAATTTTAATTACCCGTCAGTAACATTACTCTTCCAGTCATTTGAACCAGGTCTTTTTCTAGCAATAGCCTTCGATTTGCTTGTCTCTTGCATATCTTGCATGATATGCCAACCTATCCAAATTACCACTAGAACTAGAACTAAAATTCCTTCAGTCCCTACGCCAGGGTAAACAGGTCCTTGTACCTCAGCTGCGCTAAGGTGATCTATCCAGTTTGTAACTGTAGCCATAAGTTTCCTCCTTTACCTTGAAGATGACGCAACAGCTTTTTCATCGCTCTTTGCATCTTCCATTAATGTATAGTCTAGACCAGCTAATTCTACTTCTCTTGGAATTCTAAGTTTACCCATTCCATGAAGTATTTTAGCTAATATCCATCCTGGTAAGAAACCAAGTACACCAAACATAATTATTGCACCAATAAACATTCCTAAAGGATTTATTGGAGCGTAGTCTGTTCCTACCCACATAGCTCCTACACTATAACCTGATGAAGGATATCCGTTTAGAACAAAACCACAAATTATAAGTCCAGCGACACCGGCATAACCGTGTACTGCAACAGCACCAACCGCATCATCAATTTTGAACTTACGTTCAACCCAGTAATGCAAATTGTATGCTACCCATACTCCAACCATTGCAATTACAAATGATTGAATTGGATGATATAAATCATTTCCTGCAGAAGCACATATTATTCCAGCTAGTCCACTTGAGTATGTCCAGAAAGGATCTCCTTTTGATATTAGATATCCAGCCAACAAACCTCCAGATAACGACATCAAAAAGTTAAATGTGATTGCACTTAACGTTGTTGGTGTTACGTAAATGTTAGTTGCTGTCCAGAATGTTACTCCTTCCATTCCATATTCAGGTCCTAGATCGAAAATTGGTATATTACACGCTGCATAGAATCCCCAGAAACCAGTATAAATTAAGAATAACCCGATGGTTACTAACCATGGATTTCTTGGTCCTATATTTCTAGGTTCACCGCTAGATGAGAATTTTCCTATTCTTGGTCCTAATACTGCTAGAATTCCAAGAGCAAATCCTCCTGCTATTGCGTGAATAACTCCTGATGCATAAGCATCATGGTATCCCAGTATTTTTAACATCCAACCATCGAAATGCCATCCCCAAGCAGCATCAATTGTCCAGAAAACTGAACCAATTGCTATTGCTAAGATACCGAATGCAAATGTTGTAATTCTTTCAATTACCGCACCTGAAACGATAGAGGCAGCAGTCCAAGAGAATAATAAAAACGCAGCCCAAAATACACCACTGATGTGGTCATTTAGGTTGGTTCCCATTAAATCACTAGTTGGTACATACCAAGCCGCACTGAATGCAGATTCATCTGTAATCAATGCCGCACTTTCATTCATTATAGAAGGTGCTAAACCCGGTCCAGTTGGAAACGCCCAATAAATCCACCAACCAAATAAAAACCAAGTTACTGTTACCAAAGGTATCAGCATCGTGTTTTTCATTAATGTGTGTTGGTGATGTTTATATCTAGAGGCTCCAACTTCATACATACAGAAACCTACGTGGATCAGGAACATAAGTACCACTGTTATCCAGTAATAGAACTCTGTAAATATGGTTGTCAATGCACTAAGTTGATCAGTCATTGCCTTCCTCCTTTTATTACTTTTTATATTGCTAGATTAAATAAAAATATTTTCTAACAAATATACTTTGTTAATTTAAACTAACTTGTGAGTAGTTTAGATATTAGGCAATTTATGACAACAATAAAAAATAGTTATATTACTTATAAATAAATAATTAATACAACCTAGGGTAGATAAAATTTTTAAAATTTTCTGTAAGCTTTTTTTAAATCAACCAAAGGGTGGTTAGGAGACATTTGAAACTTTACAAGAAGTTCTCTTGCTATCATGTCTCTATCTTGTTGATTGTTTGGAAGTTTAATTTTTTTGGGAATTGTAACCCATCCATTAGCATTTCTGTCAAAAACTGCCGGTTTATCTTCTTCATACCCCATATGAACATCTTCAAGCCAATTAAGATCATCCCATCCCATATGTTCAATATATTTTTTTAGAAATGGAGTAAGTCTTTTATAGTCAGGCAGTAAGTTTACATCGTAACGATAACCAATAGTTTGACCTATCATTTTTTCTCTAGCCGATTCCTTCTTTTTTCCTAACTGTCCTTTAACTTCTTTAACTTTTATTTTTTTCTTTTTATTTTTCTTTTTAGCCATATTTATCCTTAAATTTTATGAAAGTCGTCAACTCCTACAGTATGATTTGTACCTGATAATGGAACTTTTGCTAAAGCAGAAGCTTCCATAGTTAATGCTGCCAGATCTTCTGGCTCTAATGAATGAATATTTGTTTTACCACAAGCTCTAGCTAACAATTGTGCTTCTAAAGTCATTGTGTGTAAATAATTGTAAACTCTTAATGCCGCATCATCCGGATTTAATCTTTTTCTTAATTTTGGATCTTGAGTTGCAACACCTACTGGACAACGACCTGTATGACAATGATAACAATGACCAGCTGGAACTCCCATTTCTTTTTCAAAATTAGATTCTTCAATTTCTTTATTACAGTTAAGAGCAATCATTGCTCCTGTTCCAATTGCAATAGCATCAGCTCCTAAAGCTAAAGCCTTTGCCATATCTGCACCATCTCTAACTCCTCCAGCATAAATAAGTGTTACTTTTCCAGTTTTACCAACATCATCAATAGCTCTTCTAGCTTCTCTAATAGCTGCAATTCCAGGAATTCCAGTATTTGCTGCAGCAATGTGAGGACCTGCTCCAGTTGATCCTTCCATTCCATCTAAATAAATTGAATCTGGGTCACACTTTGCAGCCATACGAACATCATCATAAACTTTAGCTGCTCCAAGTTTCAATTGAATTGGTACTTTGTTTTTAGTTAATTCTCTAAGCTCTTGAACTTTTAATGCTAAATCATCTGGACCTAACCAGTCAGGGTGTCTTGCAGGTGATCTTTGGTCAATTCCTGCAGGCAGAGATCTCATTTCGGCTACTTGATCAGTAACTTTTTGTCCCATCAAGTGACCACCCATCCCTACTTTTTGTCCTTGTCCTATAAATACTTCTATTCCATCAGCTAACTGAGCGTGATGAGGATTAAATCCATATCTAGATTGAATACATTGATAATACCATTTTTCAGAATATCTTCTTTCATCAGGAATCATCCCACCTTCACCAGAACAAGTAGCACTTCCAGCCATTGTTGCACCTCTTGCTAAAGCGGTTTTTGCTTCATAAGAAAGAGCACCAAAACTCATACCTGTTATGTAAACTGGAATATCTAGATCAATAGGGTTTTCACATCTTGGTCCTATTACAGTTTTTGTTTCACATTTTTCTCTATAGCCTTCAATTACAAATCTTGTTAATGTACCAGGCAAAAATACTAAATCATCAAATGTTGGAATTTTTTTCATCAATGCCATTCCACGCATTCTGTATCTTCCTAACTGAGCTTTAATGTGAATATCGTCAATTACTTCTGGAGTAAAAATAGAGTTGTAACCTAGTAAGCTTTTATTTCTTTTTGCAAACTCGCTTTTTCCGTTACCACTTCTATTTTTCTTTTTTGCCATTATATAGCTCCCTTTCTTTCGGTAGGTTCTAATGCATCATAATTCCAAAGTTTTTTACCTGCTACAACTTTAGTCATTTTTGAAACATCAAAATTTTCACCTATCTCAGCTACTTTAAGTTTTCTTTTTAACCATTCTATATCACTTTTAGTTATAGGCGATTCCACTGCGTCACTACCAAATGAACCAATTTTTCCACCAACATAAATTGTTCCATCATACATAGAGTCGCCAAGGTTAATTCCAACATCACCTAGTACAACAATTCTTCCTCTTTGCATCATAAATCCTGTAAACGCTCCAGCATCACCACCAACAATTATTGAACCACCTTTCTGGTCAATACCAGTTCTTGCACCAACGCTTCCCTTACAAATTAAATCACCACCTCTAATAGCTGCACCAAAACATGAACCTGCATTCTTTTCTATAACAACTTTTCCTGCCATCATATTTTCTGCACAAGACCAACCAACACGGCCATTTACCCTAACTATTGGTCCATCAATTGAACCAACACCAAAATAACCTAAACTCCCTTCAAAAATTAAATTAAGTTTATTTAATATTCCAACACCCAAACTATGTTTTCCTTGAGGATTTTTAATTACAACTGTTCCATAGCCTTCGCTCATTAATTCATCAATTTTACTATTTGCTTGTTTGCAATCCATGTCTTTGACATCAAGCTCGGTTCTTTTATTAAAATCTACATCATGAGTTCCCCAATAGAAGAAATTTTCAGCTTCATCAGGGTTAAAAAATTTTTGTTGTGTTTTTCCTGTTAAAACTTCAGTGTGCATGCCCATTGACTGGGCTTTTGTTTTTTTCTGAGCTATTTTTAAGTTTGCCATACTTTAACCTCTCCATCATAAGGATCATAAGTATCTATTTCTTGTGGAAGAATAGATCTAATTGCAATTTCTTCTGATCCCATGGCAACTAAATCATCAGATTCATATAATACCAAAGGTTTTGCTGCCATAGTATCTTTAGCCATTCCTAATGAATCTTTAGTTGCAACAAAGTAAGTGAAAACACCATCAAGTCCAGTAAGACTTTCTTTCATTCCTTCTTCTAATGTTGCACCATTTCTCATTCTTTCAGCAAGAAAAACAGCAATCAATTCTGAATCACACTCAGACATAAAACGCATTCCTTTATTTTCAAGAACTCTTCTGTTATTCCAGTAATTTGTTAGTTGTCCATTATGAACTACAGAAACATCAGCAAAAGGGTAGCCCCAAAAAGGGTGAGCAGACTTAATATCTACACCAGACTCAGTAGCCATTCTTGCATGGCCTATACCATGAGTTCCTTGCAATTTATTTAATCCATATCTTTCTGATACGGTTGTTGCATCTCCCAAGTCTTTTATTAGTTCAAGAGATTTTCCAATAGAAAGTATTTCAACACTTTCAATGCCTTCAATTGCTTTTGAAAATTCCATTAGATCTTTGTCATATTTAATTTCATATCTATAAGAATAAGGGGTTAATTTATCTTCTTTAACAACAAGAACACCTAAATCTGAAAGTTTTTTGTCTACAATTTTTTTTCTTTCATTATAGACACTCTCATCTTCATTTACTGAAGTACTACCTTCTCCTACATTTTCCCCCACTTTAAATCTTAATATAAAGTTTTGACCGTCATTATTAACATAAAGAGCATATCCAGTTGAGTCTGGGCCTCTATGCTTTAAAGCTTGAAGCATATTTTGTAGTTCTTCACCAACGTTTGAAGACTTTCCTCTATGAATTAATCCAGCAATTCCGCACATAATTTTTCCTCTTATACTTATATTTGTTTATGGAAGACAATCTAAATAGGTATCAAGATCCCATTGAGTTGT
>CAZAGV010000043.1:0-8677 GCA_964484975.1 uncultured Candidatus Pelagibacter sp. | reverse complement strand
GATAAAATTGTAATATTTTTGTTATTATCAATAATTTGAGCGCTAATATTTTTTGATGATCTAAATACGCTTAATCTGTATCTTTCTTGACTAGATACTTTTTTTAGATTACTTCTTACGCGAAATTTTTTTCTTTCTTTAGTTGTTAATTTCATTATTTTTTCTTACCTTCTTTTCTTAGTATATATTGACCTTGTTCTTTAATTCCTTTTCCTTTATATGGCTCAGGTGGTCTAATTGATTTTATTTTAGATGCAATCATTCCAACTTCTTGCTTGTCACTTCCACTTATTTTTATAGTTGTCTGTTTTTCAACGATAATTTTTATACTATCTGGAATATCAAAGTTAACATCGTGGCTAAATCCTAACTGCATGCTAAGTTGCTTGCCTTTTATTGAAGCTCTATAACCAACTCCTGATAGTTCTAGTGTTTTTGAATAACCTTTGCTAGTTCCAATTATCGCATTATTTAACAAACTTCTATTCATGCCCCACAACCGTTTCGTGTCTTGATTCAAATTTTTTGGTTTTATTGAAACACATTTTCCTTCATCAATTTTTAATTCAAAAATACTTGTATCTATGTTTAATGATTTTTTTCCCAAAGGGCCTTCGATATTTAGAAGATTCCCAGTTAATCCAACTTTAACTTTTTCTGGAATTGAAATATTAATTTTGCCTATTTTCGACATTAAAATACCTTACAAATAATTTCTCCGCCTATTTTTTGCTTTCTTGCATCAACATCTGTCATTACACCTTTTGGGGTTGATACAATTGCAATGCCAAGGCCATTATTAATTTTTGGCAAACTTTCTGCGCTTGAAAAAATTCTTCTTCCTGGTTTCGATACTCTTTGAATTGAACTAATTACAGGAGATCCATAATTATATTTTAATTCAATTTCTAATTTAAATTTGTTTTCTTCTGAGGAAACTTTATAATTATTTATATAACCTTCATTTTTAAGGACTTCGGCAATTTTAATCTTAAAATTTGATGAAGGTAATTCAACTTTCTTATGATTTCTGAGCTGCGAATTTTTAATTCTAGCTAACATATCACCTATGGGATCATTTAAACTCATAATTTCCTTTCTACCAACTTGATTTTACCATTCCTGGAATTTTTCCTTCTAGACCTAATTGTCTTAATGCTATTCTTGAAATTTTCAATTTTCTATAAACACCATGAGGTCTTCCTGTTATTTGACATCTATTTCTAACTCTAATTTTTGCTGAATTTCTTGGTAATTTAGATAATTTTTGTTGTGCTTTAAATCTTTCCTCTAATGGCAATTTTTTATCCATTACAATTTTTTTTAATTTTTTTCTTTTTTCATAAAACTTATTTGCTAACTTTATTCTTCTATTATTTTTATTTATTGAGCTTAACTTTGCCATAATTAATTATTCCTCATTTCTCTAAATGGAAAATTTAGTTTTTTTAATAAACCAAAACTATCTTCTTTTTTAATTGACTTAATTACTATTGTAATATCTAGGCCTCTAATTTTTTCAACTTTATCAAAATTTACTTCTGGAAAAATAATATGTTCTTTAATTCCAAATGTATAATTTCCAAACTTATCAAATCCTTTTGGGGAAAGTCCTCTAAAATCTTTAATTCTTGGTAAGGCTATATTTACTAATCTATCAATAAACTCATACATTTTATTTTTTCTTAAAGTCACTTTTAAACCTGCATTTGTATTTTTTCTTGTTTTAAAGTTTGAGATAGATTTTTTAAACTTTGTTACTACAGGTTTTTGTCCTGTTATTGCTGCTAGATCTTCCTGGCTAGATTTGAGTATTTTTGCATCATTTCCATCTAAGCCTAAACCCATATTTAATATAATTTTTTGAATTTGTGGAACCATAAAATGATTTTTATATCCAAATTCTTTTTTTAAATTTGGTTTAATCTCTTTAGTAAATAATTCTTTTAATCTAGCCATTTCTATTTTTTCACTTGTTTTGTTTTATTTTTACTTTTTTCAAATACAGATAAATTTGAAATATTTATAAAATTTTCTTTAGATATTATTCCACCTTTTTTTTCTTTAGTTGCTTTAACATGTTTTTTAACAATATTAATTCCTTTAACTTTTGCTCTATTATTTTGTCTATCAATTTCTATAATTTCTCCATCTTTTTTCTTATCTTTACCACTTAAAATTTTTACTTTATCACCTTTTTTTATAATCATTACAGTACCTCTGGAGCAAGTGAAATTATTTTCATTTGCCCTCTAGTTCTAAGCTCTCTCGTTACTGGACCAAAAATTCTCGTTCCAATAGGCTCACCTTTATCATCTGTTAAAACTGCTGCATTATTATCAAATTTAACTTTAGACCCATCATTTCTATGTATTCCTTTTTTTACTCTTACAACTACTGCTTTATGGACAGCTCCTTTTTTAACCTTACCTTTTGGTATGGCTTCTTTAACAGCAACAACAATAGTGTCCCCAATGCTTGCGCATCTTCTCTTTGATCCACCAAGTACTTTTATGCACTCAATTCTTTTTGCTCCTGTATTGTCAGCTACTAATAGTTCTGTTTGTACTTGTATCACTTTGTATCTCCTAACACTTCAAATTTTTTTGTTTTTGAATATGGTTTACATTCTATAATTGAAACTTTGTCACCGTTTTTATATTTATTATTTTCATCATGAACGCTATATTTTTTTTTAGATTTTATTACTTTTTTTAAAACTGGATGCTGATATTTTCTTTCAACAGATACGGTAATTGTTTTATTTGGTTTGTCACTCACAACTATTCCTTTTAATATTTTTTTAGGCATTCTGATTATTTCCTAACATTGTTTTTAATCTTGCTATTGATTTTCTTGTTTCGCTAACTTTTGCTGAGCTTTTAACTTGACCATTAATTTTTTGAAACCTAAAATTAAATAAATCTTTTTTTAGTTTATCTAAATTTTTTATAATTTCCCCTTTAGTTAATTTTTTTATTTCCTTTTTTTTCATTATGTTCTCTTAATAAATTTACATTTAATAGGTAGTTTTGCTGAAGCTTTATAAAGAGCTTCTTTAGCTACTTCTTCAGAAACACCATCAATTTCAAAAAGTATTCTTCCAGGTTTAACTCTACATGCCCAAAATTCTGGAGAACCTTTGCCCTTACCCATTCTTACTTCAGTAGGTTTTTTTGATACTGGAATATTTGGAAACATTCTTGTCCAAACTCTACCTTGTCTTTTCATATGTCTTGTTAAAGCAACTCTAGCTGCCTCTATCTGTTTGCCAATTACTCTATCAGGTTCTATGGCTTTTAAACCGTAGGCACCATAATTCATTAAATTACATCTTGATGCGTGTCCATGAATTCTTCCTTTATGAGCTTTTCTAAATTTTGTTCTAGTTGGTTGTAACATAATTATTTTTTATTTGTCTCCTGACTAAACTCTCTTATAAAAATTTCTCCTTTATATATCCAAACCTTAACACCTATAATTCCATATGTTGTTAATGCTTCGGCTTCCGCATAATCTATGTCTGCTCTTAATGTATGAGATGGTATACTTCCTTCTCTTAACCATTCTGTTCTAGCAATTTCATTTCCTCCAAGTCTTCCACTAATGGCAACTTTTATTCCTTTTGCTCCCAGTCTTAATGCGGATTGCATTGCTCTTTTCATTGCTCTACGGTAAGAAACTCTTTTAACTAACTGCTGAGCTATATTTTCAGCGACTAAATAACTGTTTGTTTCAGGTTTCTTTACTTCTTTTATATTTAATATAACTTCGTTTGATGTTAAGTGCGAAAGTTTTCCTTTTATTTTTTCTATATCGCTACCTTTTTTACCAATTACAAAGCCAGGTCTTGAAGTATAAATTGTAACAAAACATTTTTTTGAAGTTCTTTCTATCATAACTTTTGAGACACCAGAATTTACTACATTTTTTTTTATATGTTCTCTAATTTTAAAATCTTCTATCAAATAGTTTCCAAAATCTTTTTTCTTAGCATACCAAACTGAATCCCAGCCTCTGTTAATTCCTAGTCTTAAACCTACTGGATTTACTTTTTGTCCCATAATTATCTTTTCTCCACTTTTTCTTTTTGTTTTTCTGCTAATATTATTGTTAAGTTCGAATATGGCTTCATAATTGGAGATGCTCTTCCTTTTGCTCTTGGTCTAAATCTTTTCATAACAATTTGTTTTCCACAGTATGCTTCTTTAATAAATAAATTATCAATGTCATATTGAAAATTATTTTCAGCATTAGATACAGCTGACGAAATAGTTTTTTTTATATCTTTACAAATTCTTTTGTCAGAAAAAGTCAAATCTCTAATTGCTTTATCAACATTCTTTCCAACAATAGATTTTAAAATTGGTTTAAGCTTTCTGGTACTAGATCTTACATTTTTATTTATCGATCTGACCATCTTATTTTCAGTTTTTTTTTTACTTTTTTTTGACATATTTTATTATTTTTTTACTTCCTCTTTTTTTCCTTCTTCAGCTTTTGCTTTTTTGTCGGCTGGCGTATGACCAGAAAATTGTCTTGTTGGAGCAAATTCTCCTAATTTATGTCCAACCATATCTTCAGATATTGTTATAGGTATAAATTTTTTTCCATTATAAATTAAAAAACTTATTCCAACAAAATCTGGAATAATCGTCGATTTTCTAGACCAAGTTTTGATTGGTTTTTTGCTTGGATCATTTTTTTGTTTATCGACCTTCTTAATCAAACTTTCTTCTACAAATGGTCCTTTCCAAACTGATCTAGCCATAATTATCCTCTTTTTTTCTTTCTTCTTCTTACAATAAATTTATCTGTTCTTTTATTGTCTCTTGTTTTTAATCCTTTAGCAGATTGACCTTTTCTTGATACTGGGTGTCTTCCACCAGCAGATTTTCCTTCGCCGCCACCGTGTGGGTGATCTACTGGGTTCATTACTACTCCTCTTGTGTGTGGTCTTCTACCCAGCCATCTAGATCTTCCAGCTTTTCCAATCTTAATATTTTTTTGATCTGGGTTTGATAAAACACCAATTGTAGCTAATGATCTTGAGTCAATTTTTCTAACTTCGCCTGATGACATTTTAATTAAAGAATAATTGCCGTCTATACCTGAAATAGTTACAGAAGTTCCTGCAGATCTTGCAATTTTTCCACCTGCTCCTGGTTGTAACTCAACATTATGTATATTTATTCCTACAGGGATATCTTGAAGAGGCAAACAATTTCCAGTTTTAATTTCAATATTTGGACCATTTTCAACTTTATCACCAACTTTTATATTTTGTGGCGCTAAATAATAAAACTTTTGTCCGTCATCAAATTTTACAAGCATAATATAGCAAGATCTATTTGGATCATATTCTATTCTTTCTACTTCAGCTTTCATTTTGAATTTTTTTCTATAAAAATCTATTTGTCTATATTTTTGTTTATGACCACCACCATGATTTCTAGATGTTATTCGTCCAGCATTATTTCTTCCTTTTGAAGAATTATTAACTGAAGTAAGTGGTTTATATGGTTTACCTTTCCACAATCCAGTTTTCTCTACTAAAATTGTTCCTCTACTAGACTTGGTATAAGGTTTGAATGATTTTAATGACATATTATAATCCCGATGTTAGATCAATATTTTGACCTTTTTTGATTGTTACAACAGCTTTTTTATATCCAGCGATTTTTTTACTTCCTCTATTTGTGGTTTTAATTCTTGTTTTTTTATTAATAATATTAATTTTAGTCACATCTACTTTAAATATTTTTTCAATATTTTTTTTTAAATTTTTCTTATTTGCTTTTTTTGGAACTTTAAAAATAATTTTATTTTGTTCTGATAAATTAGTAGACTTTTCAGTGATATGCGGTGAAATAATTTTATCAAATAAATGAATTTTCATTATATATACCTTTTTTCTAATTCTTTAATTGAACTTTCGGTGAAAATTAATTTTTTGTGTTTAACGATATCAAAAGCACTAAAATGATTTACATCTGTAGATTTTACGTTTGGTATATTTTTTATTGATTTTTCAATTTTTTCTTTTGAATTTTTATCTAATATAATTAATGAATTTTTAGCATCAAATTTAATTAATATATTATTCATTTCTTTAGTTTTTTTAATTTCTTTATTAAAATCACTAAATACTAATAAATTTTTTAAATTATTTTTTTCTACTATCATAGAAGCTATACTTAATTTTTTTTCACTTTTGTTAAGTTTTCTTATCTTGTATTTAGATTCTCCTTTAGGACCATGAGCAACACCACCTCCTACGAATATTGGTGCTTTTCTACTTGCGTGTCTTGCGTTACCAGTTCCTTTCTGCGCATATATTTTTGATGTCGAACCAATAATTTCATTTTTTTGTTTTGTTTTAGCTTTTCTTCCTTTGTAATTTGCATTTGTTTTGTATAGGACATTGCTGACAAGTCGTTTGTTAATTTTTGTTGAAAAAATTTTATCTGTTATTTCTAGAGAATCTTTTTTTCCATCAATTGATAATTTTTCTAATTTCATTTTATTTTTTCTTCTTTTCTGGTATTTTTTTTATTCTTTCTATTTCTGCAATTTTTTCAGTCATAGTTAATTTTCTTACATTTTTTACAGATTTTTTAATAACTACTTCAGTATTTTTTGCACCAGGTATTGAACCTTTTAAATAAAGTAAATTATTTTCATTATCTGATTTTATAATTTCAATATTTTGCATTGTTCTTAATTTGTTACCCATGTGTCCAGCCATTTTTTTATTTTTAAATACTTTTCCTGGATCTTGATTTTGACCAGTTGATCCGTGAGCTCTATGTGAAATTGAAACTCCGTGTGATGCTCTTAGACCAGCGAAATTATGTCTTTTCATTGCTCCAGCAAAACCTTTTCCTATAGTTGTTGATCTTATATCTACAAATTTTACGTCTTTAAAAATTTCTAAACCTAATTCGTTGCCTTCTTTATAATTTTCTAAATTTTTGACTCTAAATTCCTTCAATTTTTTCTTTGGTTCAGTGTTTTTTTTTGTGAAATAACCCTTGATTGCTTTAGAAATTTTTGAGTTTTTTATTTTTCCAAAACCTATTTGTACAGCTTTGTATCCTCTTTTTTCTTCGCTAATGATATCTATAACTCTTCCCTTCTCCATTTTTATAACTGTAACCGGAACTGATTGACCAGTTTTATAAAATTCTCTAGTCATTCCAATTTTTTTTCCTATTAATGATATTTCGGTCATAATAATAATTTAAATTTTTATCTCCACATCAACTCCTGAAGCTAAATCTAACTTCATTAATGCTTCAACTGTTTGTGGCGTTGGTTCAATAATGTCTATTAATCTTTTGTGTGTTCGCGTTTCAAATTGTTCTCTACTTTTTTTGTCTATATGCGGAGATCTTAAAACAGTGTATTTTTCTATTTTTGTAGGTAATGGAATTGGACCTTTAATATTAGCTCCAGTTCTCTTAACAGTATTAACAATCTCTTCTGTTGATTGATCAAGAATTTTATTATCGTAGGCTCTCAGTTTAATTCTTATATTTTGTTTATCCATTTTTTATCCAGTTTTTTTTGTTACTTCTTCTTGTACATTTTGTGGAACTTTATCATAATGATCAAAGAACATTGAATATTGAGCCCTGCCCTGGGACATTGATCTTAAACTATTTATATAACCAAACATATTTGCTAATGGTACCATAGCAGTTATAACAGTGGCATTTCCTCTTTGTTCTTGAGTGTTTATTTGTCCTCTTCTACTATTTAAATCACCTATTACATCACCCATGTAATCTTCAGGTGTAACAACCTCAACTCTCATAACTGGTTCTAAAAGTTTAAGAGTTCCTCTGTTGCATGCTTCTTTAAAACATTGTCTTGAGGCAAGTTCAAATGCTAAGACACTTGAGTCAACATCATGGTGTAATCCGTCTAAAATTGTAACTTTGTAATCAATTATTGGAAATCCTGCTAATATGCCTGAGTCAGAAATTGTCTCTATTCCTTTTTCTACACCTGGAATAAATTCTTTTGGTATAGCACCACCTTTAATTTTACTTTCAACTTCACGTCCTTTACCTGGTTCCAAAGGCTCTACTGAAAGTTTTACTCTTGCAAATTGGCCTGCTCCACCACTTTGTTTTTTATGCGTATAATCAAATTCAGCAGTATTTAATATTGTTTCTCTATAAGCAACTTGCGGTGCTCCAACATTTGCTTCTACTTTAAATTCTCTTTTCATTCTATCAACAATTATATCTAAATGTAGTTCACCCATTCCTTTTATAATTGTTTGTCCAGACTCTTCATCGGAAGTAACTCTAAATGAAGGATCTTCTTTTGCTAATCTTCCCAGCGCTTCACCCATTTTTTCTTGGTCAGCTTTTGTTTTAGGTTCAACGGCAATTTCTATTACAGGATCAGGAAATTCCATTGGTTCTAATAAAACTGGATTATCTTCGTCTGCTAAAGTATGTCCAGTAATTGTGTATTTTAATCCAGCTAATGCTACAATATCGCCTGTATTAGCTTCTTTTATATCTTCTCTAGAATTTGCGTGCATTAACAGCATTCTTCCTACTCTTTCTTCTTTTTCTTTTGATGTGTTATAAATTCCTGTTCCAGATTTTATAGTGCCTGAATATATTCTTATAAAAGTTAATGTTCCTACAAATGGATC
>CAZAGV010000042.1:0-9072 GCA_964484975.1 uncultured Candidatus Pelagibacter sp. | reverse complement strand
CTTTAGCATTATTAACAGCATATCTGGTTATGGCAGCAACATTTAATTCATTTATACATCCATTTATAATCATTCTTACTGTTCCTTTGGCAATTTTTGGTGGGCTAGTTTTTATTTTATTTTTAAATAGTTCTATTAATATCTTCTCTCAAATAGCATTAGTCATACTTATTGGAATATCCACTAAAAATAGTATTTTAATTGTTGATTATGCTAATCAAATTAGAACTACTGGAAAAAATATAGAATCAGCAGTTAAAGAAGCTTGCAGTATAAGGTTTAGGCCAATTATTATGACATCTTTGAGTACTATGATTGCAATGCTTCCTTTGGTAATTGGAAATATTGGTCCAGGAGCTGGCGAAGGATCTAGACTTGCAGTTGGCGCTACAATTTTTGGAGGAATGATAATTTCTACATTCTTTACACTATATGTAACTCCAACAATGTATTTATCTTTGGCAAAAAATACAAAAAGGATAGATGCTGTAGATATAGAATTAAAAAAAGAACTTCGTTAAAAAATAATATATTTATTTGTACTTAATACTTTTTTGCATTTAGCAAGCTGATTTTTATATTTTGCAGATTGTTTTTCTACTTTTTTTGCAATTAATATAATTTTATTATTGCTTTTATAATTTTTATAATTTCCCCAACCTTCGTGATAAGCAATATATTGTCTAAAAACATCTTTCTTTGATATTTTTAATATTTGTGAAGTTTTATTTGTATACCAACCAATAAAATCAACGCTGTCTTTAAATCTTGCTCTGGTAGCCAAAGGCTTATTATTTTCTTTTTTGTATTGTTTCCAAGTACCTTTAACTGCTTGAGAATAGCCAAAAGAACTTGATGGTCTTTTATATGGAATAACTTTAAATAACTTTAGTCTTTCCGGTCGAGCGAGCCAGTCAAAATCGGATTCCATTTTTATAAATGCTAATTGTAAATGAACTGGTGTTCCCCATTTTTTTTCTGTTTTTTTAACATGTTTGTACCAAAAATATCTTTCAGAAAATATCGAGCAACCATCAGCAGTATTTTTAGGAATAGAAGAACAGGCAGAAATTAATAAAAAAAAAATTAATAATAATTTATAATTTCGAATCACAAATCTACTTATAGATCATTAATTATTTTTTCTCCATTCCTCAGGTAAAACAAATGTTCCTGCCCATAAACCAAACTTATAACCCTTTGCACTATCTTGGGCACCTAAATATTTTTCAGAATATCTAGTATATGCAACTGCTTGCCCATAAAAAACCATATGGTAATTTATACCTATTTTATTATCGGCACCTATATAACAATCGCCTATAATTCTTTTATATTTATCATGTTCAGAATAGTAGCAATAAACCTGTTCACCTGAGTGTTCAATGTATAAAAGATCGGAAAGAAATTTTTTTGATACATGACCGCAAGTATAAGGATTATTATTTTCATCATTACATATCTGTTTCATTTCAGGAGCATCAATTCCAAATAATCTTATTTTTTCTTTTCCAATTTTTATTGTATCGCCATCCGTTACAACAACTTCCTCAACAGCAGATTGAATAAATTTAACTTCGCTATAAGCTATATTAGATAAAATAAAAAATATTAGAATTGTAAATTTAAATAAATTCAGATTTTGCTTTTTCATTAAGCTCATCCATTTTTTTTCTAATATCCTCATCTTGTATATTGTGATTTTTCAAATCTTCTTTTACTTTTCTAAAAACATCTTCGTCACCAGCTTCGGCAAAGTCAGCTTTAATTACAGACTGAATATATTCTTTTTCTCTTGCTTCATCATAACCAAGAATTTTAGAAGTCCATTCTCCGATATATTTATTTCTTCTAGCGCTTACTTTAAATTGAAGTTCTTGATCATGAGCAAATTTTTTCTCAAAACTCTTTTCTCTTTCATCAAATGTGCTCATTATTTTCTCCAAAAATTAAATAAAATTATTATAAAAATAGGTATTAAAACTCCAACAATATTACCAAATAAATCTGGAAATTGAAATGACCTGTTTGGTATAATTAAATGGAATAATTCAAGAATTATAGAAATTAAAATTAAATATAAAATGATTACTTTTATATTTTTGAAATAACTGAATAAACCTAGCGAAGATAACAAAAGAAAAGCATACACGTGGTTTGAAGAAACAATAAAATCTGGTGATATTTGTGGTTGTTTTGAAAAATCTTTATAAATTAAAAAACCCAGCAAACTTCCTGGATAAATATATAATAATACAAATATAATGTTTAAAAGATGAAATATTATTTTTGTCATTTATTAATTTATCTTATATTTAAATTTAAACTATGAGTCATTTAATTTTAGTAAGACACGGCCAAAGTGAGTGGAATTTACAAAAAAGATTCACTGGATGGGTAGATGTTGAATTAGCACCAAATGGAAAATTGGAAGCCTGTAAGTCTGGTGAGCTTATTAAAGAACTTAATTTAAATTTTGATTATTTTTTTTGTTCTTATCAAAAAAGAGCAATTGAAACTCTAAATTTAATCTTAAACACTTTAAGAATTAAGAATGATAAAGTTATTAAAGCCTGGGAACTTAACGAAAGACACTATGGTGCCCTAACTGGACTTAATAAAGATGAAATGAAAAAAACTTTAGGAGAAGATAAAGTTCTAGAATTTAGACGATCTTGGGATGTTAGGCCAGAACCATTAAATAAAAATAGTCCTTATCATCCTATTAATATTGAAATTTATAAAAATATACCAAAGGATAAAATTCCTGATACTGAATCTTTAAAAGATACTTATGAAAGAGTAACTCCTTATTTTGAAAAAAATATTTTAGATAAATTAAATAAAAATATAATTATTGCTGCTCATGGAAATTCTGTCAGAGCATTATGCAAATATTTATTTAATATAGATAATGAAAAAATTTCAAAACTAGAAATTCCAACAGGAAATCCTTTGTTGATTAAATTTGATAATAATAAAAAGATAAAAGAAGCTTCTTATTTAGATCAAAAAAGAGCTAATGATTTAATTATTTTTTAACTAATTTATTATATATTTCTAAGTCAGTTATATGAATAAATTTCTGTTTGCTTTCAAAACCATAAAGCATTTTATTTTTTATTGCCTCATCCCAAATCTTTGTAACTGAAAATGGCATTACTTTTTCATTTTTAAACAAACTTTTATTAATAATTTGCAGACCAGTATATATAAAATTATTTTCTCTATTTTTTAATAACTTTTCATTGCTTAATGAAAAATCACCTTTCATTCTTTCATCAAAGCTATTTTCTTTATTAACAATCATTAACAAATTTTTTACTTTTTTTTGAAAATAGTAATTCATCATATTTATTGTTGTATCCAAATAATTATCCCCCCACACAGTATCTGGATTTAAAACAATAAAATCATTTTCATCTGATCTATTAATTAGATTTAAAATACCACCCCCTGTATCTAAAATTTTATTACCATCATTTAGTATTTCAATTTTTGAATTTGATTTGTAATTTAAAATAAAATTTTGAATCTGGTTGTGAAGATAATAAGTATTAATTTTTATATTTTCTATTTCTAATTTTTCTAAAAAATTTATTGAATTTTCTAATAAAGTAATTTCGTTAATTTCAATTAGAGGTTTTGGAATTTTTAAAGTAATTGGATTTAAACGTTTTCCATACCCAGCACACAAAATTAGCGCAGTATTAATTTTCATATTTATTTCTTAGCTTTTTTGAAAAATACTTATCTAAAATAATTTTTAGTTCTATAAATTTTTTATTTTTTTCTGTTCTTTGTTCAATTAACTTCCATGCATAGGGTATTAATTTTAAATAAGTGTGTTTATTATCTCTAATTGATAATCTCGTAAAAATTCCAATTATTTTTAAATTTCTTAAAACTGATAAAATTTCAAAATCGTTTTTGAAATTCACAACATTTATTTTTTTATTTGTTTTAATGTATTGTTCATAAATACTTTGCTTAAAGTCTATGCTAGTTTTTAATCTTACATCATCTATTAATGAAGCAAGATCATAAGCTACATTTCCAAAAACAGCATCCTGATTATCTATAAGGCACAATTTTTTGTTTTTAATCATTAAATTAGAAACATGAAAATCCCTGTGAACAAATGTTTTATTACTAAATTTAATTTTATTAATTAAGGCCTTTAAAGCTAAAAATAATTTTTTTTTTAACAAAGTTTGATGTTTCTTTCTTATTTTTTTTGAGACATACCAATCTAAAAATAACTTGGCTTCTCCTAAAAGAATTTTTTTTGAATATTTTGGTACTTTATAGCTTGAGCCTAAAAATGTTTTTATTTTTTTTGTCTTAATTTTTTGAATCGAATTTAATAATTTAATAATTTATTTTTAATAATTTAATTTATTTTTATTATTTTTTTTTAATTTTTGATAAACGGTGATATTACCAAAATCTTCTATTTGAATATGTTTTAACTTGTAATTTTGACTAATTAATTTTGGTGCCTTAATTTTATTCTTAATTAAAATTTTATTAATAGCATCATAAATTAATAAATTTTTCCTAGTATCTTTTTTGCTAAATACAATAATTTTACTTTTGTTCCTGTAAAACTTTCTAAAGGAAGCATCTCCGGATAAAGATCTATGTTTACTTAAATTCATTAATTATTTCTTTTTTATATTCAGAAAATATTTCTAATTTTCTTTCTTTAAAATCATTTTCGTAACTAAAATATAATTCAATTATATTTTTTGGTTTATTTGAAATTATTTCTGGCCACTCAACAAAAGTCACAATTTCTAAATAATTTTCAAATAATCCAATGTTATATAGTTCTTTTGGATCTTTTAATTTAAATAAATCATAATGATTTATAATAATTTCATCTATTTTATACTCATTAACAATATTAAATGTTGGGCTTGGAATTTCGGTTATATTTAGTTTTTTTTTATTTTGTAAGTTATTGATCAAATACTTAATAAATGTTGTTTTTCCAACGCCTATTTCTCCATAAAAAAAAATAATATCTCCTCTTCTAATATAATTTGAAAATTTTTTAGAAATAAATTTTGTATTTTTTTCTAAAGTAATATCAATCTTGCTACTTTTAGTAGCGGTATGCATCTGGTTTGAATGGTCCCTGTTGTTTTACACTAATATAATCCGCTTGCTCTTTAGATAATTTAGTAAGTTTTGCTCCTACTTTTTCTAAATGTAACATTGCTACTTTTTCATCAAGGTGCTTAGGTAAAACATATACTTTTTTCTCATACTTGTCTGAATTATTCCACAGTTCTATCTGAGCCGTTACTTGATTTGTAAATGAAGCACTCATAACAAAACTAGGGTGCCCTGTAGCGCAACCTAAATTTACTAATCTTCCTTCAGCTAACAAAATAATTCTTTTTTTATCTGGGAATGTTATTTCATGTACTTGAGGTTTTATTTCATCCCATTTATAATTTTTTAATGCTTCAACTTGAATTTCATTATCAAAATGCCCAATATTACACAATATAGCTCTATCTTTCATGTCTCGCATGTGATCAGCAGTAACTATATCTTTATTTCCTGTTGCGGTTACAACTATGTCTGCTTCTTTAATCATGTCATCCATTAAAACAACTTCATAGCCTTCCATAGCGGCTTGAAGAGCGCAAATAGGGTCGGTTTCTGTAACCATTACTCTTGCTCCACTTTGCCTTAATGAAGCTGCACTTCCTTTCCCAACATCTCCAAAACCTGCAACTATTGCAACCTTGCCTGACATCATTACGTCAGTTGCTCTTTTAATCCCATCAACTAAGCTTTCACGACAACCATATAAATTATCAAATTTTGATTTTGTTACTGAGTCATTAACATTAATTGCTGGCACCAATAATTTGCCTTCGGATTCCATTTTTTTAAGAGCCAATACTCCAGTTGTTGTTTCTTCGGACAAACCTTTAACTGATTTTAGCAAGTCTTTATACTCCTTGTGCATTAAAGCTGTTAAATCGCCGCCATCATCAAGAATCATATTAGGCTTCCAGTCTTTCTTTCCTTCAATGGTTTGTTTAACACACCACCAATATTCTTCTTCGGTTTCACCTTTCCAAGCAAATACTGGAATTCCTGCTTTTGCTATAGCTGCGGCTGCATGGTCTTGGGTAGAAAATATATTGCATGAAGACCATCTTACTTCTGCTCCTAGCTCAACTAAAGTTTCTATTAAAACTGCTGTTTGAATTGTCATATGTAAACATCCAAGTATTCTTGCTCCTTTAAGTGGATTTTTACCTTTGTATTCTTTTCTTAATGCCATTAAGCCTGGCATTTCAGTTTCTGCTAACGAAATTTCTTTTCTTCCAAAATCTGCAAGGTTTATATCTTTTACTTTGAAATCTGTCATGAAGAGGGCCTTTTAACAATTTTATAAAATTTTTTCAACTAATAACCTTTAAACCTTAGGAAAAATTATTTCAATTATTGCGCCTTTTTGATCAACATTGTTTGAAGCAAAAATTTTACCGTTGTGCAGCTCAACTAGGTTCTTAACTATATTTAGTCCTAATCCAGAATGTTCTCCAAATTTATTAGGCCTGTTGCTATAAAATCTTTTAAAAATTTTGTTTGTATCCTTTTCTTTAAAGCCTTCTCCTTCATCAACAACACTTAAAATGATATTTTTTTCTTTTTCATCGTTTGAAAGAACAACTTTAATTGTTTGATTTTCTCTACTAAAAGAAATTGAATTATCTAGTAAATTTGCAATTATTTGTTCAATTCTATTTTCTATTCCAATAATATTATAATTGTTTAATCCGTTTGAATTTAATTGAATATTAATTCCACTTTTTGAATTATGAATATTATTAAAATCATCTACTACAGATGTTGCTATTAGTTTTAAATCAATTTTCTTCATTTGTTCATTTGTTATTGCAACCTCATCTTTGAGCATTTGAGAATAATCAGTAATCAATCTTTCAATTCTTTCTACATCATGTAACAGTATATTAACCAGTTTTTCTCTTTGAGCTTTATCTGTAGTTTCAGAAATTATTTCAGATGCACTTTTCAAAGAAGCAAGTGGATTTCTAATTTCATGAACTAGATCAGTTGAAAAGTTCTCTGCAGCATTAATCCTATTATTTAACTCATTTGTCATTTCATCTAAAGAATTAGAAAGGATTCCTATTTCATCACTTCTATTTTTTACAGCTTGAATGTTTGTTTTTTGTTTATTCTTTTCTTTAATTGATTTTGTAAAATTTACTAGAGTTTTAATTGGTTTTAAAAAATATCTATTTAAGACTAATGAAAAAATTAAAATCACAATTGCAACTACTAGCGCTGTTCTAAAAACAAATATTTTTCTTTCATTAATAGCATTCCTAATATCGTTTGCTTTTTCACTAATTGCCAAGTAGCCAATATTATTTTCACCATCATTAACATTTTTAATTGTAATTAATAAAAATTGATCATAATTTTCTTGAGTGAAAGTATATGGTTTTCCAAAATCAGAAGATTTAGAATAATCTATTATTATTTCAGAAAAAGGTTTTAGTTTATTTTTTTTTTGTTGAGTAATTTTTTTTTTTTCTGAAACTTTATCTTCATCTTGAATATTCATTTCAACAATATTTAGTTTTTGACTAAATGATCTAGGATCTAAATCTAAAGTGTCTGTATCACCTATCAATTCAAATTTATTATCAAAAATCATAACACGATCTAAATTCTGAAAAAGAAATCTTGTTGAAAATAGAAATTTTCTTATATCATCTTTTTTGAATTGAACTTTTAATCTTCTTATATGATCAATTGTATTATTTATAATACTTATATGGTTTGATGTTTTTTTATTAATTAAATTTGGTTGAATTCCTTGCAAATAAATTGCTGTTAGACTTCCAAAAATTATAAAAACTATAAGATTTATAAATAAGAATTTTTTAAGTATGGAAATATTTTTTATAAAACTACTAAGCATTAACTTACATTCCAACGATATCCACTTCCATACCTAGTTTCTATAGCAGAAAAATTATTGTCTACTTTTTTAAATTTTTTTCTGATTCTTTTTACATGGCTATCTATTGTTCTATCTTCAATATCTGTATCTTCTCTATAAGCTATGTCCATTAATTGTGATCTTTCTTTAATTATGCCTGGTCTTTTTGCAAGTTCCTGAACAATTAAAAATTCTGTTGTTGTAAGTTTGTCAGGTAATTGTTTTCCATCCCACTCACATTCAAGCTGGGAAGGATCCAATCTTAGTTTGCCGTGATTGATAACATTTTTTGTTTCTTCGATATTGCTTGGATTCTTTTTTCTTAGCTGTACTCTTATTCTTTCAATAAGTACTTTTATTGAAAATCCTCCAGATTTTTTTATAAAATCATCTGCACCTAATTTTAATCCTAGCAACTCATCTATTTCATCGTCTTTTGATGTTAGAAAAATTACAGGCAAAGAAGTTTTTTTTCTTAATTTTTTTAGCAATTCTTCACCATCCATCTTGGGCATTTTTATATCTATAACAGCTAAATCGGGAGGTGTTCTTGCAAGACCTATTAGAGCACTCTCTCCATCTAAATAAGTTTGGATTTTGAACCCTTCTTTTTCTAAAGCAATGCTAAGACTGGTCAAAATATTTCTATCATCATCAATTAGAGCAATTGTTTCTTTCATAAATTAATTAAAAATACTAAATTGTTCTTATTTGGGCAATACTTCAAGATTAATGAAGATCTCCCCAATTACTACCAACATTAACATCTACTAACAACGGTATTGAAAAAGAGTGTAGATCGCTATTTTTCACACTAGACATTTCTTCCTGAATAATCTGAGAATATTTCATTATGTCATCTTTGTGAACTTCAAATATTAACTCATCATGAATTTGTAATAATACTTTACACCTTGATTCTTTAATTTCTTCCAATTTTTTACTAACTCTTATCATTGCCATTCTCATTATTTCAGAAGCTGACCCTTGTATAGGAGCATTAATCGCTGCCCTCTCCTGAAAATTTCTTATATTAAAATTCTTATCATTAATTCCTGTTATGTGAG
>CAZAGV010000041.1:0-9132 GCA_964484975.1 uncultured Candidatus Pelagibacter sp. | reverse complement strand
GGAGATGATCCAAAAGTGCAGAAAAAAATTAGCTATAAGCAATTACATCAAGAAGTTTCAAAAGCAGCAAATGGATTAAAAGAAATAGGAATTCAAAAGGGAGATAGAGTTACAATTTATTTAACAATGATACCTGAGTTAGCCTATACAATGCTAGCTTGCGCAAGAATAGGGGCTGTTCATTCAATTATTTTTGGAGGATTTTCTCCTGACAGTATCGCTGGAAGAATAAATGATTGTAAATCAGACTATGTTATTACGGCTGATGAAGGTTTAAGAGGAGGTAAAACAATTCCATTAAAATCAATTACAGATGAAGCTCTTTTAAATTGTCCAAATGTTAAAAAGTGTGTTGTTGTAAAACGAACTGGAAATAGAATTAATTGGGATGAAAGTAGAGATGTTTGGTATCACGATATAACAAAAAAAACTTCTACAAGGTGCGAACCCGAAGAAATGAACGCAGAAGATCCGCTATTTATTTTATATACATCTGGATCTACAGGAAAACCTAAGGGAGTTTTGCACACAACTGGTGGATATATGGTTTACGCTTCCATGACACATCAATATATTTTTAATTATAAACCAAAAGATATTTATTGGTGTACTGCTGATATTGGCTGGATTACAGGTCATAGCTATATAATTTATGGACCGCTTTCAAATGGAGCAACTACAATTATGTTTGAGGGTATTCCTACTTATCCTGATACCTCTAGGTGGTGGCAAATAGTTGATAAATATAAAGTAAATATTTTTTATACAGCTCCAACTGCAATAAGGGCTTTAATGAGAGAGGGAGATGGACCTGTAAAAAAAACTTCAAGAAAAACTCTAAAATTACTTGGAACAGTTGGTGAACCAATAAATCCTGAAGCTTGGCAATGGTATTTTAAGACGGTTGGAGATTCTAGATGCCCTATTGTTGATACATGGTGGCAAACTGAAACAGGTGGAATATTAATTAGTCCACAAACAGGAGCAATAGACTTAAAGCCTGGATCTGCAACAAAACCATTTTATGGAATTAAACCAGAAATAGTTGATAAAAATGGAAAAGTTCTAAAAGGAGAAGCCCAAGGAAGATTGTGTATATCACAATCGTGGCCTGGACAAATGAGAACTGTATATGGAGACCATAATAGATTTATAGAGACATACTTTTCGCAGTTTGATGGAAAATATTTTACTGGTGATGGCTGTAAAAGGGACAAAGATGGATACTATTGGATAACTGGAAGAGTAGATGATGTTATTATTGTATCAGGACATAATTTAGGAACTGCTGAAATAGAAAGCGCCTTTGTAGCACATCCAAAAGTTGCTGAGGCAGCAGTAGTTGGATATCCTCATGACATAAAAGGAAACGGATTATACTGTTATGTAACTCTTAATGCTGGAGAAGAACCTGATGGAAATTTAGAAAGAGAGTTAAAACTTTCGGTAAGAAAACAAATTGGCCCTATTGCTACTCCAGATTTTATTCAATTTTCACCTGGACTGCCAAAAACAAGGTCTGGAAAAATAATGAGAAGAATTTTAAGAAAGATTGCCGCTAATGAACACGAACAACTTGGGGATACAACAACTTTAGCAGATCCAAGTGTTGTAAAAAGTTTAGTTGATAATAGAAAAAATATTTAAAGCCTAATTAATTTTATAAATTCATTTTGAATATTTTCCCATTTTAAAATCATAGAATTCAAAACTATTTTTCTATCTAAAGTTTTTAACTCTTCAGCTATAGGTGCCCATTCGTATAAAGCTAAAGCACTTTCATTAAATGGCCATGACTTATAATATTCCTTCCAATTTATTTTTTGTAATCTTTCTTTAAATTTTTCTTTACCTTTTAAAGCAACCTCTTCGGGCATGCCGTTTGTAATTTCATTATTTATAATTTCCTCATATATTTCGTTCGCTTTAAATGTTTCATTATAATTGTAATATACATTCAAATATGAGAGAGTATAAAAAGTAAGATCTTGTAAAGCTATAGAATAAATATTCCATTTAGCTTTATTAATTGATGACATTAACTCTTCATTATCAAAATGTAATACATATTTTGTACCCATTCTTGTTTTTAAATAACTATATAAAGTTACTTGAGATACCCAGGCTGATTTTTTTTGAATAAAAGATTTTAAATCATCTATATTCTTAATTTTTTTTTTAGGTAAAAAAGCTTTAAACAAAGAAAATAAATAAACTTTAAAATCTTCAAGACTGATATCTTTTAAATTGAATTTATATTTCAAGGTCATTTTTCTAGTTGAAGTTGTCTTATATAATATTAACCCTTATAACTCTAGGGTTTTTAAGTATTTCAATCTCTTAAATTATGTGTATTTATTTCTTCTTTTAAACTATAGGGAGAAAAAAAATGTCAAAACAAGCGAAACACTGGGAAAAAACCAAAAGCTTGCTATTTGTTACTTTAGCAATCTGGTTTGTTTTCTCAATCGGCATCTTTTTTTTCGGAGCCGAAATGGAAGCATCAAGTTTTAGACCTTTAGGTTATCCTTTGTCATACTACATGACGTGTCAAGGATCACTTGGAATTTTTGTAATACTAATTTTCTGGTTTGCAAATAGACAAGAAAAAATTGATGAAGAATTTGGTTTCTCTGAAAGAGAGGATGACTAAATGATTAAAGGAAAATTTATAGATAATTTGCCTAAAGTATATGGAATATATACTGGTGGCTTCCTTGCGTTCATAATCATAATGGCGATAGCAGAACAAATGGGAATGTCTGCAAAAGCAATAGGAATTGCTTTCGTAGCATTTACTGTGGGTATCTATGCGATAATTGGATATCTATCAAGAACACTTCAATTGGATGCATATTACGTAGCTGGAAGACAAGTTCCAACAGTATTCAACGGAATGGCGACTGCAGCAGACTGGATGTCTGGTGCTTCATTCGTTGCAATGGCAGGTGGGATTTACTTTAAAGGTTATGGTTATATGGCGCTTTTAGTTGGATGGACTGGTGGATATGTATTAGTTGCATCTTTGCTAGCACCTTATCTAAGAAAATTTGGATGTTATACAGTTCCAGATTTTATCGGTACTAGATACGGTGGTAACTTAGCTAGAGTAAGTGCCGTTATAGTTCTAACAGTAGCTTCATTCACTTATGTGACAGCTCAAATTAATGCAACAGGAACAATTGCTTCTGTAGCATTAGACATTCCTTTTGGAATAGCTGTGTACGTAGGATTAGCAAGTATATTGATTTGTTCAATGCTTGGTGGAATGAGAGCTGTTACTTGGACTCAAGTAGCGCAATACATTGTGTTAATTATAGCATACTTGCTTCCAGTATTTTGGATAAGTAATAAAATGGGTGCCGGATTCTTTCCACACTTAATGTTAGCAGATGAAGTTGCAAGAATTGCTGATCTTGAAAGCCAATTTGGTTTAGGGACAATAAAAAACACTGCAGCTGATTTAGCTACGGTGCCAAAAGGATTGGCTGGTATAACTAAAGCTCACTCTTCAGTTAATACAACACCTTGGGCATTTATCTCATTAGCGGTTTGTATGATGGCTGGAACAGCATCATTACCACACGTTATGATGAGATATTTTACTACTCCAAGTGTGAAAGCAGCTAGAAGATCAGTAGGTTGGTCTTTATTCTTTATATTCCTACTTTATTCTTCTGCGCCAATGTTAGCAACGTTATCAAAACTATCTTTAATGGATCCAAACCTGGCAACAGGAATTATTGGTAAATCAATAAGTGAAGTTCAGGCAATAGATTGGTATCAAAACTGGAACCAAGCAAACTTAATGTTTGTAAGCGACTTTAACGGAAATGGAACTCTTGAGCTAAATGAGTTTTTCATGGGTGGTAAAGCCGTTGTGTTAGCTACTCCAGAAATTGCTGGATTACCTTATGTAATTTCAGGACTGGTTGCTGCAGGAGGTATGGCTGCTGCCATGAGTACTGCTGATGGATTAGTTTTAGCAATTGCAAATGCTTTATCTCATGACTTGTACTACAAGATCATTGATCCCAAAGCAGAAACTGCAAAAAGACTAATTGTTGCAAGGGTACTACTATTCTTAATTGGTTTTGCTGGTGCATCAATTGCCGCTCTTGAGATCCAAGGTATCTTAGGTTCAGTTATCTGGGCTTTTGACTTTGCGATGTCAGGATTGTTCTTCCCACTTGTATTAGGTGTATGGTGGAAGAGAGCAAACGCACAAGGAGCTGTTGCAGGAATGCTTCTAGGTCTAATCTCTGGTACTGCGTATCTAATTTGGGTACGTAATGGTGGAGCTGGATTCTGGGGCGTAACTCAACTTACATTCGGAATCGTTGGATCATTTGTTAGTTTAGTATCTATGATAGTTGTTAGTTTAATGACAAAAGAACCAGATGCTGCAACTCAAAAAATGGTTGATGAAGTACGTATACCGAGTGGTAAAACTGTACTTGGAAGACAACATTAAATAATTTCTATTTAAGGGGCGAATTTTTTCGCCCCTTTTACATTAAAGCTTTAAATTTTTATGTCTGCAAACTTTCATCCTCTAGTTTATTTAATTGATTACATAATGGGCGTAATAATGTGGACACTAATTGGAAGGGTGGCTATGAATATTTTCCAAAGAGAAGACTCTGAATTTTTTTTTATGAAGGTATTTGTAAAATTAACAAATCCATTAATTGTCATATTTAGACCAATAACGCCTTCATTCATAATAAGACCTCTTGTTCCACTTTATGTGGCATGGTTTTTCTATATGTTCAGATTCTACCTTATGCCTTATCTATTAGGATATTCTGTAATGGGAATGCTATCATTTCCTCTAGAAAGTGAAATTGCAATACAAATTTACCAAATTTTTGGTAAAAATTAATTCAAATTAAAAAGCAAAATTGATACTAGTAATATAGTAGTCAATGAAAAAAATACAAATATCGCCTTCTATATTATCAGCTGATTTTAGTCAGTTAGGAAATGAAATTAAAAGACTTGAAGAAGGTGGATCTGATATGATTCATGTCGATGTTATGGATGGTCATTTTGTTCCTAATCTTACGATTGGCCCACCTGTTATAAAAAGATTAAGAAATTATACAAAACTACCATTTGATGTTCATTTAATGATATCTCCAGTACATAAATATATTGAAGATTATGCAAATGCAGGAGCAGACATAATTACTATTCATCCAGAAGCAACAAACAATTTAATAGAGTCAATTAATCTTATTAAAAAATTAAATAAAAAAGTTGGAGTCTCTTTAAATCCTGACACAAAATTAAATATTATTGATAATGTTTTAGATCAAATAGATCTTGTTTTAATAATGAGTGTTTTTCCAGGATTTGGTGGTCAAAAATTTATGCCAGAAGTTGTGGAAAAAATTAAAACTTTAAAAAAAACTAAAGAAGAAAAAAAACTTAATTTTGATATTGAAGTAGACGGTGGTATTAATTTCGAAAATAACAAAATTGTAATAGATGCAGGAGCTAATATTTTAGTTTCAGGAACAACTATTTTTAAAGAAAATAATGGTAACATCAAAAAAAATATTGATTCTCTAAAGTTATTATAAGTTAATGATTTTAAAGAACTCCTTAAATTTTATTAGTGAATTTTTTAATTATTCTTCAAATCAAATAAGAAAAATTTATTTAAGTTCTAGAATTTATAATAAAAAAATATCAAGAATTGATGACAAACTTATCGAATATAAACCAAGCCCAAATTTGCTTGACTGTTTAGTTAAATATGAAAAAAAGAAAAATAATATTGAAAATTATTATTTAAACTCTGTATGGACTAATCAAGATATAAAGGAAACTGATTATAAAAAACTTCATAGTTTTTTTTGGCTCTTCACAATTGATTTAAAGTCATCAAAAAAAATAACTCAATCAATTATTTTAAATTGGATAGAAAAAAATCAAAAATATAATTCTAAGAATTGGGAAATAGACACTTTGTCAAAAAGAGTCATAGCTTGGATATCAAATTCAAAACTAAGTTATGATGATAGTGATAAATCTTATAAAGAAAAATTTAATAATAATATTAAAAAACAGATCAACCATTTAATCAACGAAATAGCCAGATCTAAATGGGTAAATGATAAAATGATTGGATGTGCTTCAATTATACTAACAGGACTTTCATACAAAGATGAAAAATATTTAAATTATGGATTAAATCTTTTAAAAAAAATTATTAACTTTTCTTTTGATGCACAAGGATTTCCAAAGTCTAGAAACTTGAGACAACTTATATTCTATTTAAAATATTTTGTTTTAATAAGAGAATGGCTTAAAGAGTCTCAAAATGAAATTCCAGAATATTTAAATGAAATAATTTTTTATTTAGGACAAAATTATAATTTTATATGGCAAAATACTAATCAAAATTTACTATTTAATGGAAACTATATAAACCAAAACAATGATTTTGATAAATACTTAAGTTTTCACAACTATAAATTCAAAAATGAAGGTAATGAATATGGTGGATATGTTGTTTTAAAAAACAAGAATGTTATCCTTTCGGCTGATTTAGGATCTTCTCCAGAAAAAAAATTTAGTAATGATTATCAGTCTGGGGCTTTGTCTTTTGAAATTTTTTTTAATAATTGTAAATTAATTTCTAATTGTGGTTACTTCCAAAATTATAAACATCAATTAAACTCAATTTCTAAATCAACTGCTGCACATTCTACTATGATTTTAGATAGTAGATCTTCATGCAAATTTAAAAAAGATTCAGATGGTATTTTTAAAATTGATCAAGAACTAAAAATACTAAAAAAATCTATTACATCTGAAAAAAAATATTGGAACATCTCTGGATCTCATGATGGTTATTTAAAAAAATATGGCATAATCCATGAAAGAAAAATAGAATTTTTTATAGAAAAAAACAAATTTCTAGGAACAGATAAATTAATTAAAAAGAAAAAATTTAAAAGTTCTAATTTTGAAATTCGTTTTCACTTTGAACCTGGGGTTAACATAACCAAAACTCAAGATGAAAAATCAATTCTTATTGAATTGGAAAATTCTGGATGGAAATTTTCTTGCAAAGATCATAAGATTGATGTTGAAACTGGTTTATATTTCGGTAAAAAAAACTCTTTTGCTGAAAATCAAAACATATTCATTTCGGGACTAACTCAAAATGAAGATCAAGAAATTGTATGGGAGATAATTAAAATTTAATGAAAAAAATAAAAACAGCTCTAATTTCAGTTTCTAACAAAAAAAATTTAAATATACTTTTAAAAAACTTATCTAAACATAAGATCCAAATTATTAGCTCAGGAGGTACTTTTAAAGAAATTAAGAAACTAGGTTATAAATGCTTAGAAGTATCAAAGTATACTGATTCACAAGAGATCTTGGGTGGAAGAGTTAAAACACTACATCCAAAAATTCATGCTGGAATTTTAAGTATAAGAAAAAACAAATCTCATATTAAAGATTTAAAAAAAAATAATTTTGATGAAATTGATCTTGTAATTGTAAACTTTTATCCTTTTGAAAAAACTTTAGAGAATACAAATAATCATAACAAAATAATTGAAAATATTGATGTTGGTGGACCAACAATGGTGCGTGCAGCTGCCAAAAACTACAATGATGTCACTGTAATAACTAATCCTGAGCAATATAGTGAACTAATAGAAGAATTAAATTCAAATAAAAGTAGAACCACTTTAAAATTTAGGCAAAAAATGTCTGAAATAGCATTTACTGAAACTGCTTATTATGACGGATTAATATCAAATTATTTTAATTCTCAATCAAAAAGCTTGTTTCCTAAAAAAAAAATATTTTTTGGTAATTTAATTGAAAAATTAAGATATGGAGAAAATCCTCATCAGGACGCAGCCATTTATTCTATTAATAAAAAATTAAATATTAATCAATTACATGGAAAACAGCTAAGTTATAATAACTATAATGATATTTTTGCTGCTCTATCAATTTCAAAATCATTACCAAAAAATACTGGTACAGTTATTGTAAAACATACTAATCCTTGTGGCGTTTCTATAAACAAAAATAAATTAAATAGCTATAAATTGGCTCTCGCTTGTGATCCATTAAGTGCATTTGGAGGCATTGTTTCTTGTAATTTTAAAATTAATAAAAAACTAGCTTTAGAGTTAAAAAAAATATTTTTAGAAGTAGTAATTTGCAACAGTATAGATATGGATGCATTGAAAATATTAAAAAACAAAAAAAATTTACGAATTATTGATGCTAGTAAATTAAATAATAGCAATTTAAAGAGTGTATCATCATTATTTAATAACTTTTTGATACAAACTCCAGATGTTTTTTCTTTTTCAAAATCAAACTTTAAAGTTGTATCTAAAAATAAACCAAATTCTCAAACTTTTAAAAATTTAATATTTGCGTTTAATATTTGTCGGTTTGTTAAGTCAAATGCAATTGTTATATCAAATAAAGACTCAACTATTGGGATAGGATCAGGACAGCCTAGCAGATTAGATAGCTGTGAAATTGCAATAAATAAAATGAAAAGATTTTATAAGGAAAAAATAGAAGATCAAATTATCGCTGCTTCAGATGCATTTTTTCCTTTCGTTGATGGTATTGAAAAATTAGTACAAGTAGGTGTATCAGCAATAATACAACCGGCGGGCTCAATAAGAGATAAAGATATTATTAGATTTGCAAATAAAACAAATACAATATTAGTTTTTTCAAAAACTAGACATTTTAGACATTAAAAATTTGATCAATTTTTGCAGCTAAAATAAAATCATTTTCTGATAAACCTTCAATTGCATGAGTGGTAACAATAATTTTTGCATAACCCCATCCAAAAGAGATATCCGGATGGTGGTTTTCTTTTTCAGAAATTTCACTTACTTTATTAATAAAATTTTGACTATCTAAAAAATTTTTAAACTTAAAATTTTTTTCTAAACAATAAATTTTCTTTTCATTTTGTTTTACATCCCAACCATCTATTTTTTTTTGATATTTATGAATTTCACTTAGATCTAAAGAAGGAGCGCCTCCTTCACATGGAATACATTTTTTTTCTTTTAAATCAGTCATATTGAATTGGAGCGGGCAATGGGACTTGAACCCACG
>CAZAGV010000040.1:0-9673 GCA_964484975.1 uncultured Candidatus Pelagibacter sp. | reverse complement strand
GAAGCGAACTTCTTCATTTCTTCTTCATTATGAACTGAGACTTTAAACATAACATAACTTTTATCTGGTGCTATTGCTGGAACTGTTTTTTCAACATGAGCAATAGTTTTTCTTACTGCCATTCCTTCATCTGATTGCATAAATCCCATGAACTTTTCAAATTTTCCTTCACCAGATTTAAGTTTTGCTATTGCAAGCATTTCTTTTTCCATATTTTCTCCTTTTTTTTTAAAGTATATAGAACTAAATCCAACTTGGAAATGGAAGACCTTTTTCTTGTAAAAACTTTTTATTAAACATCTTAGAGTTGTATTTATCTGATTTGTCACAAAGAATTGTAATAATAGTTTTTCCAGGACCCAATTCTTTCCCTAATCTTATCGCTCCAGCAATGTTTACGCCACAACTTGTCCCAAGACTTAAGCCTTCGTTTTGAATTAAATCATAAAGTATAGGTAATGATTCCTGATCACTTATTGAAAAAGCTCCATCTATTTTTGCTTCAGCAAAGTTTGCTGTAACTCTACTAGATCCTATTCCTTCTGTTATCGACCCACCTTCACTTTTTAATTCTCCACTTTTAATATAATTGTAAAGGGCTGAACCTGTTGGGTCTGACAAATAAATTTTTATATTTTTATTCTTTTCTTTTAAGTAACTACTAACTCCTCCAATAGTTCCTCCAGTTCCAGAAGAACAAACAAATCCATCAACTTTACCGTCGGTCTGGTTCCAAATTTCAGGTCCAGTATTTTCATAATGTCCTTTAGCATTAGCAGTATTATCAAATTGATTAGCCCAAACTACTCCATAATTATTAGTACTTTTTAATTCTTCAGCTACTCTTTTTGCAACTTTTACATAATTGCCGTCATCTTTATAAGGTTTTGGTGGAACAAGTTTCAAATCAGCACCTATGTTTTTTAACATGTCTTTTTTTTCTTGTGTTTGGTTGTCATTCATTACAATTATAGTTTTATATCCAATTGAATTACCTATTAAACATAAACCGATCCCAGTATTTCCTGCTGTTCCTTCAACAATTGTTCCACCTTTTGAAATTAATTTTTTTTCTTCAGCATCTTTTATTAAAGCAAGCGCGGCTCTATCTTTTACTGAACCACCAGGATTTTGATATTCAGCTTTTCCGTAAATATTACATCCAGTTATTTCAGAAGCTGCTTTTAGTTTTATTAATGGAGTATTTCCAATAGATTGTAAAAAGTTTTCATGTGAATTTTTCATTATTCACTTTCTTTTCCTTCTTCAGTAACAGCATAAGGTTTAAATCCTTTAGTTGCATCCCCAACTTTTTTTGCAGGTATACCAACCATTATTGATTTTTCAGGCACATCTTTTGTAACTACTGCGTTTGATCCGATTAAAGAATTTTTTCCAATTTTAATTGGACCTAATATTTGTGCTCCCGATCCTACAACAACTTTATCTTCTAATGTTGGATGTCTTTTAACGTTTCTTTGTTCATTAGAATTTATGCTTGGAGAAACACCTCCTAAAGTAACATTATGGTAAATTGTAACATTGTCCCCAATTTCAGAAGTTTCACCAATTACAACACCCATTCCATGATCAATAAATAAATTTTTACCTATCTTTGCTTTTGGGTGGATTTCAATTCCAGTTAAAAATCTTGAAAATTGAGAAATTATTCTTGCTAATAAATCTAACTTAGCAACAGAAAAAAAATTAGCTATTCTATGAAAAAAAACTGCTTTTACACCTGGATAGGTTAATATTATACTTAACTTAGATTTTGCAGCTGGATCTCTACTAATTATGGATTCTAAAAAATTATTCATGATATTTAAATTATTTTGATTATTTAAATAAGCAATTAGTCGTTACAGCAACAACTATTTGATTCAGGGGAGCATGCGCAAACTTTGCTACCATCACATTTGCATTCTTCACAATTGCAATTTTTGCAGTTACAAGATTTATTTTCACAAGCCATGAAATCAGTATAATGAAAGTTATTTAAAAAACAAGTGTAATATTGCCCAACTTAAATCTGATTTAATGTAAGACCTTTTAAATTAGCAAGAACAGCTACATCCATCATTTCTGGATTTTCTAAATTTAGATTTTCCATTATTTCTGCATATTCTTCTTTTGAACTTACTTGCAGTCGTGGATTGTTATTCTTTTCATTTTCAATAGTTGAATTTTTTTCGCCATTATAATCATGGGCTGGATATACCAAGGTTTTTTCTGGCAACTTTAGCAATCTATTAAATAAAGAATCGTAAGCATCATAGGAGCTTCCACTTTCAAAATCTGTTCTTCCAGTTCCATTTATTAAAAGAGCATCACCAGTAAAAACTCTATCGTTCATCAAATAACTATAGGAGCAATCAGTATGTCCTGGAGTATAAATTGCTTTAAGTTCAATATTTTCTACTTTTATTGTTTCATTATCTTTTATTCTTAAATCTATTACTTCAGACTTAGACTTTTCTCCCATAATTCTTGTACAGTTTGTTCTTTTATTTAGTTCATTTAATCCAGTGATATGATCAGCATGTATATGAGTGTCTATTACTTTAACTAATTTTAAATCTAATTTTTCTAATATTTTTATGTACTCTTCAGTGTGTTCAATTACAGGATCGATTATTAAAGCCTCTCTACCTTTGCCACTAGATATAATGTAAGTGTAGGTTGAAGATTTGGTGTCGAATAATTGTTCAAATATCATTGGCAATATTCAATACTATATAAAATTGCATAGCAAATCAATCTTGCTTATAATAATTCAAAAAAAAATTAAAGGAGAATTAAATGGCTTTAAAAATTAATAGTGTAGCTCCTGACTTTACAGCAGAAACTTCCGAAGGGAAATTATCTTTTCATGAGTGGCTTGGTGATAGTTGGGGTATTTTATTTTCACACCCAAAAGACTTTACACCAGTTTGCACAACTGAGCTTGGTGCATTAGCTAAAATGAAACCTGAATTTGACAAAAGAAATGTAAAAGTTATGGGTTTGAGTGTAGATCCAGTATCAGACCACGTTAAATGGTTAGATGACATTAAAGATGTCTGTGGTTTAAAGCCAAATTATCCAATTGTAGCAGATGAAAAATTAGAAGTTGCAAAACTTTACAATATGTTAGAAGGTGATGCCGGAACAACATCTATGGGCCGTACTGCTGTTGACAATGAAACAGTTAGGACCGTTTATGTTATTAGACCTGATAAAAGAATAGGTTTATTTTTAACTTATCCAATGACAACTGGACGAAATTTTAATGAAATATTAAGAACAATCGATTCTATGCAGCGTACAGCAAAACACAAAATTGCAACACCTGCTGATTGGGTACCTGGTGAAAAGGTGATTATTGTTCCTAAAGTAACTAACGAGGAAGCAAAAAAAATATATCCAGATGGTTGGGAAACTTTAAAGCCTTATTTACGTAAAGTTCCAGACCCAATAAAATAAATTTGGATCAAAAAAAATTAGACCAACAATTTCAGCATTGGGAAAATAACTTCTCAAGTAAGCCTGAGATGTTTGGTTTAACTCCAAGCTTATCAGCAAACAAAGCTCTAAAAATATTCCAAGAAAAAAAAATTAATAAAATAATTGAAATTGGAGCAGGATTAGGAAGAGATACTATTTTTTTTGGGAAAAACTCAATCCACACAACAGCATTAGATTATAGTCCATCAGGAATTAAAGTTATTAATCAGAAAATTAAAAAAGAAAATTTATCTAATTACATTTCAACAAAATTATTTGATATAAGAGAAAAACTTCCATTCGAAGATAATTCAGCAGAAGTATGCTACTCCCATATGCTTTATTGTATGGCTTTAACAACAAGTGATTTAGAAAAATTAAATAATGAAATTTATAGAATTTTAAAACCAGGGGGTATTAATATTTATACTGTACGCCATACAAATGATGGAGATTTTCAAAAAGGAATTCATAGAGGAGAAGATCTTTATGAAAATGATGGCTTCATAGTTCACTATTTTTCAGAAGAAAAAGTTAATTCTTTATTAAATGGTTTTAAAAATGTTTCTCTTGAGAAATTTGAAGAGGGTACATTTCCAAGAAAACTATTTTTTGTTGTGAATGAAAAAAAAAATAATTTATGAGTTTAGACTGGGATTTAATTTGGACAATACTTCAAGTGGTTGCATTATTAATTATTGCAAGAGAAATTGATAAAAGAATAAGAAGAAAAAGAAAAAAGTAATTTATTTTTTATATTTTTTCATACAAACTTCAGCTAATAATAAATTTGGATCAATAAAAAGCTTTGACTCTTTTGCTTTTCTGAATGATTTGTAGGCAAAAATTGCTATTGGCAATTCTGTACATCCTAAAATAATTTTTTTACACTTTTTTCTTATTAGATGTTTTACAGCAGCCCTCAGTGCTATTTCAGCTTCTTTAACCTTTCCCATTTTAACTAGTTTAATTGATTTATTAACAGAATTTTTTTGTAGTTTTTTTTCAGGACTAATTAATCTAAAATTTTTATCAAAATAATCGTTATAAACTTTTGTTTTTAATGTAGCTTCAGTACATAAAATGCCAATTATAGAATTTTTTTTACATGTTTTTTTTGTATGCAGATAAACTTCTTTTGGCATACTTAATAAAGGAATTTTAATTTTTTTCTGTATATCATTTTGCCAATAATGTGCAGTGTTGCATGGCATAACAATAAATTTACATTTATTTTTTTGTAACATTTTACAACCTGCAACAAGTTCTTTTAAAACATTATAGTAATTTTTCAAATTTTCAGGTCTTCTAGGAGTATTAGATTTGTTATAAAGTACAAACATAGGATATTGTTGATCAAGTTTTCCTCTATTTAATTTTGCTAATTTATTGCAAAAATCCAAACCAGCCTGAGTTCCCATTCCACCTAAAATACCAATCATAAAATATAATTATTTTTCTTTAATGCGTTTATTTTCTCCTCTCATAAAAGTGAGAATTAAACAACCTTTTTCTGTGTGAGATGAATGTTCACTATTAGGTTCGTATGTAACAAAGTCACCTTTTTTGAAAATTTTTCCATCAGAGTCTATTAATTCTCCTTCTAATATGAAAAACTCTTCATAGCCTTTATGGATGTGAGGAATTGTTTTAGTTCCAGGCTCTAATTTAGAAATGTAAGTTCCATAATTGGTTTTTTTATCAAAACTAATTTTGTGCCAAGTCATGCCTGGTATTATTTTTCCATATCTATCAAATGGTTCAAAATTTAAATTATTAACTTGTGTTATTTTTCTTTTACTCATAAAGGTGTAAAACTAATTACAATAATTATTTATGCAAGACATATATATTGATGACATTGGATCAGGTTTTCCTTTAGTTTTAGTTCATGGATACTTAGGTTCCGTGGAAATGTGGAGTTTACAAAAAGAATTTTTAAGCAAGCATTTTAGAATAATTACGCCTGCCTTACCTGGCTTTGGTGAAAGTTATAAAGCACAGTCTTTAAATAGTATTAATGAAATTGGAAAATTTGTATTCAAATGTCTTGATGAAAAAAAAATAAATGAATTTCATTTAATGGGACATTCAATGGGAGGAATGATAGTCCAAGAAATGGTAAAAATTTCTGGAGATAGAATTAAAAAACTAATTTGTTTTGCAACTGGCTCAATTGGAGATATTCCAGGAAGATTTGAATCAATGGATACGACAAGAAAAAGATTAAAAAAAGATGGATTAAAAGAAACGGTAAGCAGAGTTCCACAAAAATGGTTTGTAGAAGGAAATAAAGCTAAATATTATTATTTATGTGAAAATGCAGTTAAAAATATTTCTGTACAAACTGCTGATAATGCTCTTATTGCTATGAAGAATTGGAAAGGATATGAAAATTTAAAAAATATCAAACAGGACACTTTGATTATTTGGGGTGACAAAGATGTTTCTTATAATTTTGATCAAGTTGATACTTTAAAAAAAAATATACCTAATAGTAAACTAGAGATCTTCAAAGACTGTAGCCACAACGTTCATCTCGAAGAAACTCAAAAGTTTAACGAAACAGTAAAAAATTTTTTAGAATAATATTAAATAAAAATGAATAAGAATCTTTTTTTACTTACATTAAGCCAAGTATTTGGTTTTACAGCTGCAACTGTTACAGTTTTTTTAAGTGGAATTATAGGGTCAGAAATTACTTCTATAAAGTTTTTATCTACTCTACCTACAGCCATATATGTTGTTGGTACTGCAATTTTTACTATTTTAGCAGCAAGAATTATGAGCAAAATAGGTCGAAGGCTAGGTTTTATTTTTGCAGCTTTTGGAAGTTCAGCAGCTTCTTTATTAGGTGCTTTTGCTATCAGCCAACAAAATTTTATTTTATTTTGTGTTTCATGTTTAATTCTTGGTATGGGAGCTGCATTTAATCATCAATATCGTTTTGCTGCAGCGGAAAGTGTAGAAAAAGAAAAGGCACCTAAAGCTATTTCAATTTTAATGTTAGCGGGCATTTTTGCAGCTTTTTTAGGAATATCATCAGCAAATTATACAAAAAATCTTATTCCTGATCATTTATATATGGGCTCTTATCTTTTGCTTGCTGCATTTACTTTTATGCCAGCAATATTTTTATTTTTTTATAAAAATAATGAAACGACAAAAATAGAATTTAATAATAAATATAGTGGACGCGGATTATTTGAAATAATTTCTCAACCAAGATTTTTACAAGCTGTAGTGGCTTCTGCATTTGCTTATGCTGTAATGTCATATTTAATGACAGCAACACCTATGAGTATGCATTTAATGGAAAAAATGAGTTTGGAAAAAACAGGCTTAGTTCTTCAATTTCATGTGGCAGCCATGTTTCTTCCATCATTAATTACAGGAAATTTAATTAAAAAGTTTGGCCATAGCAATGTAATCTATATAGGAGTTTTATTTCTTGTTGTAACAATAATTTTAAGCTTATTTGAAAATTCATATGCAAATTATATGGTAGCTCTTATATTTTTAGGATTGGGATGGAATTTTTTATTTATTTCTGGAACTAGTTTAGTTGTTTTAACTTACAAAGAAGAGGAAAAATTTAAAGCACAAGGAATTAATGATTTAATTGTATTTTCTACAATGGCATTAGCAAGTTTATCTGCTGGTATATCTTTAAGTTTAACTAGTTGGACAACTATGAACTTACTATGTATTCCTTTTTTAGTTTTAATAGTTTATTCGACTTTTAGAGCAGATATATTAAGCAAAAAATGAGTTTTTTGTTTTTAGGTTTTTTCACTGGTTTAAGTTTAATTTTAGCTATAGGAGCTCAAAACGTCTTTGTAATAGAACAAGGTTTAAAAAAACAATATATATTTTTAGTTTGTTTAATTTGTTCTGTATCAGATCTAATTTTAATTTTTTTAGGACTTTTTTTATTTGAATATTTTAAATTTTACTTCACTAAAAATGTTGAATTAATTTTTAATATTTTGCTTTTCATTTTTTTGATTTATTTCATTTATAACAAAATAAGATCATTATATAATAAGTCTGATATTAATTTTGATAGCAATATATTATCACTAAAGAATGTAATTGTTAAAACACTTGGCTTTACATATTTAAATCCACATGTTTATTCAGATACAGTCTTTTTTTTAGGAAATTTTTCAAAAAATTTTTTGATTACTCACAAATACTTTTTTGGTATAGGAGCATCAATTGCCTCTTTTTTATTTTTTTTCTCTTTAGGCTATTTAGCGAAATTTTTTTCAAATTATTTAATTAATTCAAACGTTTGGAAAGTTATAAATTTTTTTATTATTATATTTATGACTGTTTTATCCAGCTATGTATTTTTGGATATTATAAATTTAATTTAAAAACCGTATTTTTTTAGTCTTACATCGCCAGTTCTAGCATGTGCTTCCATTCCTTCGTATCTTGAAAGTCTTGCAGCTGCTGCACCAACTAGCTTAGTAGATTCTTTTGTCATTCGCTGAAAACTTAATGTTTTGATAAATTTTCCTACGAATAATCCACCAGTATATCTTCCACCACCTTTAGTTGGCAAAATATGGTTTGTACCAGAACATTTATCTCCATAAGCAACTGTTGTTTCTTCACCAACAAATAATGAACCGTAATTTTTAAGTCTATTGTGAAACCATTCCAAATTTTTTGTTTGTACCTCTAAATGTTCAGGAGCATACTGATCACTAATAGTTACCATTTCTTCATCTGTATCGCAAAGAACGACTTCACCATAATCTCTCCATGCGGCTTCAGCATTAGTTCTTGGTAATTCAGGCAATTCAGCAATTAATTCTGGCACCTTTTTAATAACTTTATCAGCTAAATCCTTACTTGTTGTGAATAACCAAGCAGGAGAATTATAACCGTGTTCTGCTTGACCTACTAAATCTACAGCAACAATTTCTGCATCTGCATTTTTATCTGCAATAATTGCAATTTCTGTTGGACCAGCGAATAAATCAATTCCAACTTTACCAAATAAAATTCTTTTTGCCTCAGCAACAAATTGATTCCCAGGACCAACCAATATATCTGCTGGTGCATTTCCGAACAAACCATTTGTCATTGCTGCAATAGCTTGAACGCCACCTAAATTCATTATCACGTCAGCACCACAAAGATCTGCTGTATAAACAATAGTAGGGTGTACTCCCACACCTGGTTTTGGTGAGCTGCAAACTAAAATATTTTTCACTCCTGCAACTTTGGCCGTTGTAACGCTCATAACAGCTGAAGCTATATGCGCATATCTGCCAGCGGGGACATAACATCCTGCTGTATTAATAGGAATTAATTTTTGACCAGCATACAAACCATCGGAAAGTTCTACTTCAAAATCTTGACCATAGTTTTTTAATTGAGCTTCAGCAAATTTTCTAACTCTTTCATGAGAAAACTGAACATCATCCTTAGTTTTTTGGTCTAAGCTTTTTTTAATTTCTTCTATTTTTTCTTTTGAAACTATTACATCGCCTTCAAATTTATCAAATTTTTTTGAAAGTTCTCTACATCCATCTTCTTTTGTTTTTTCAATATCTTTAAGTATATTTTCTACAATTTCTCGAGTTTTAGTATCATCTGTAGATGATGTTTTTGGTGATTTTTTAAGATACTTGATTGCCATAATTATTTAGAAAAGTTTTTTATAACATTAATTAATCTAATGCAACAACTGCTGCTGCCATTGATGCTAATCTTGCTGGTGCATCATCTGATCTACTAGTTATAACAACAGGAACTTTTCCTCCAATAACTACACCTGCAGCACATGCTCCCATAAAATATATCATCATTTTAACTAAGCCATTACCTGCCTCAACGCTTGGAACCAATAAAACATCAGCTTGACCAGCAACAGCATTTTTAATTCCTTTAATAGCAGCTGATTTTTTTGAAATACTATTATCAAATGCAAGAGGCCCAAAAACATCAGCATTTAAATTTTCTTTTTTTGCTAATTCAGTAATTTCTTTTGCATCCAAAGAACTTTGTACACTATCTAAAACTTCTTCTGTTGCAGATAAAACTGCAACCTTAGGTCTTTCAATTCCAATTCTATTTGAAAAATTAATTACATTTTTTAGTATATGCATTTTTGTTTTAACATTTGGCATTACATTTAAAGCTCCATCAGTAATTATTAATGGTTTAT
>CAZAGV010000039.1:0-10439 GCA_964484975.1 uncultured Candidatus Pelagibacter sp. | reverse complement strand
AGATTTTTCATATCCTTTACTATCAAATAAAATTATTTCAGAAATAGACTCAAATTTTTTATATTCTTCGATATCTTTTTTATTTTCGATTGTAAGTGCAGTTATAATTTTTACTTTGTATTTTTCTTTTATTATTTTAGTTTTTTCAGGACTTACATTATATAATTGGTAGTAATCAAAATTTAAATCTTTGATCTTTTCTAAAGTTTCATCATTTGGACTTACAAGCACTGAAACAAAATTTATTTTTTTTTTATCTATATTAATTAATTTTTTAAGGTTTTCGTACTCAATATATCTTTTAGATTTTGGATAATTAGTTATGAAACCAATAAATTTAGGAGGATTATTGTGATTTACTATATAATTTAAAGTTTTGGAATCTTTTATACCACAAATTTTTGCATCCATTATTTATTAAGATGATCAATTAATTTTTGAATATTTATTTTTATATTTCCTTTTGTAATTGGTCTTCCAATTACAAGCCAGTCACTACCATTTTTAAATGCTTCTTTAGGTGTCATTACTCTTTTTTGGTCATTTTTATTTGAATTGAATCTAATTCCAGGCGTAATTATTTCTTTTTTAAATACTTTCTTTACATATTTTACTTCTTGAGCGCTACAAACAATTGCGTCAAGCTTTGCTTTATTTGCTAGTTTGGCTTGATGAATTACTAGTTTTTTTAATTTTTTATCATAGCCTATCTGTTTTAATGAATTATTATCTATAGATGTAAGCGTTGTAACTCCAACTAACTTTATTTTACCAGAAAATCTTTTTGCTGTTTTTAATGCTTCTAAACCTGAGCTTACATGTATAGTTAAATAGTTAACTTTGAGATCTTTAATAGCTTTTACAGCAGAAGCACATGTATTTGGTATGTCGTGAAGTTTTAAGTCGGCAAAAATAATTTTGTTTTTAATTTTTGATATAAAAGATCTTCCATTTTTAGAGTTAATAAATTCTAAACCAAATTTGTAACCAATTTTTAATTTTTTTGTATATGAACTTTTTATTATCTTCTGTGCCACAGAAGCTTTATTTGTATCGCAAGCAATAAATATATTTTTACCCATTATTTAGACTATTAAACCATTTTTTTGACATTTTAAAATGAACCGTTTTTTTTTTAGAAACTTCAATTTTTTCTTGTGTCTTTGGGTTTCTCGATATTCTTGCTTTTTGAATTCTGGTTTCTAAAGTAAAAATATCTCTTAATTCAACCCTTTCATTTTTTTTAAGGGCATTTTCTATTTTAGAAAGAGTTATTTCTATTAGTTTTGATAAGTCTTTCTTTAAAAAGTTTGGATAATTGTCTGATAAATGATCTAATATTTTTGATTTTACTAGTGCCAAATTTGCTAATTATTCTTCACTTTCATTTTTATCTTTTTTCATCTTATCAGAAAGAGATGAAAATGGTAAATTTTTTCCTGAAAGAGGCGATGAAAATTTAGAAACAGCCTCTTTATTTTGCAATTCTTCCAATAACTTTATACTAAGATTTACTTTTCTTTTTTCTAAATCAATTTCAGATATAGCAGCGTCAATTCTTTCACCACCAACAAATCTTGAAGGTCTTGCATCTGCTGAATTTATTGCTATTTGTGATTTTTTTATCAAAATATTTAAATCCGCGTCTTCTAGCTTAGCAAACAATCCTTTTTTATCTGAAGATATAACTTTTACAGTTACTATATCATTAATTTTTTTATTTTTAAAATAATCCAATGGGTCTGTTTTAGTTTGTTTCAATCCAACTCTCACTTTTTGTTCGTCTTTTTTTATTTCTAGAACCTTAACTTTTAGCGAATCTCCTTTTTTGTATTTTTTTAATTCTTCTTCTGGATTTTCTGTATAAGAAAGGTCATTTGAATGCAAAAATACATCGATATCAAAAGATTCAATTCGTAAATAAATTGCATACTCATTAATGCTAGATATTTTTCCTTCTATCTCAGATCCAATAGGATATTTTTTTTCTAATTCTTCATAAGGGTTTTCTTTCGTTAGTCTATGAGAAATCGAAACTCTTCTTTTTTCTTTATCAATTCCTGTAATTACACAATCAATAACATCTCCAACTTTAAACATTTTTTTTGTACTTACATTTTTTTTCTTCCAACTCAGCTCACTTGAATGAAGTAGTGTACTTAACCCAGGCTCCAATTCGCAGAAGCAACCATAATCAGTTATTTTTACAACTTTTACTTTGTATAATTTGTTCAACTCGTAGTTTGAAATATGTTCAAATGGATCTGGAGACAGTTGTTTAATTGAACAACCAACTTGTAGCTTTTCTTTGTCGACAGAAATAACTAACAAATCATGTTTTTCACCAATATTGAAAACTTCATCAGGATGATTAATTCTTGAGTAAGAAATTTCTTGCAAATGCACAAGTACATCCAATTCACCGTTATTTACCCCAAAGAAGCAACCAAAAGAACTATAGCCTTTAACAACTGCATCTTTAATTACATCTCCAGTTTTATATTTTTCGATTATTTTTGCTTTGTCTTCTTTTTTGCTTGAAGAAACTATTTGTCTTCGAGAGACACAGGCATTACCTCTAATTTTGTCTAATTTAATTAAAGCGAATTTTTGAGGTTCATTCATTAGATGAGAAATATCTTTTAAAGGTTTATCTGATATTTGTGATCCAGGACAAAACATTAATGACCCTGTATTAATATGTTCAACTATTACTCCTCCTTTACACTTTGAGGTAATTTTTCCCATTATAGGTTCATTATTTTCGTAAGCTTTTTCTAGTTCATACCAGCCTTTTATTTTTTGAGCTTTTGTTGCCGAAACAAGAACATCTCCATTTTTATCTTCAATTTTTTCCAAAAGAACTGCTATCTTTGATCCTTCTTTAATTTTATCAATTAAATTTAAGTTTTTTAATTCATTTATATCTAAAACAGGCTCTGATTTTAGCCCTTCAACAAATAAAAAAACAAATTTGTTTGTTATTTTAGTTACTAGACCGTCTATTATTTTTCCCTCTTCTATTTTTATTTTAGATAATTGTGAATTTAATAAATTTTTGAAATCTTTATTAGCTTGTGTGTCTAGGTCCTTATATATTTCCATATTTTTTTATTAATTCTTTATTTACCAAACTAACTAGTTGTAGCTTCATTTGATTTATAGTTAATTTAGTGGTGTCAACTAATACAGCACCTTTTACAAAAAGCAAGGGGCTTTCTTTTCTATTTTTGTCGCTAAAATCCCTTAATTTTAAAGATTTTTTAACTTCACTAAGTTTTGTGTTTTTATTTAGCTTTTTATATTCTTTTAGTCTCCTTTTTGCTTTTTCTTTTAAGGAACATTTAAAAAAAATTTTTAAATCTGCATTTGGTATAATTTTTGAAGCTATATCTCGTCCTTCAATTATAACTTTATTATTTTTTTTTATAAATTCTATTTGAAATTTTTTAAGTTCATTTCTTATATATTTTTTTGTTGCAATTATTGATGACAATCTTGTTATTTGTGGACTATTTAATTTTTTATTTTTTAATTTTAGTAAAGTTATTTTTTTTGATAAATTTCTTATATATTTTTGATCATATTTTTTATTATTTTTTATTATTTTATAAGCCAAATATCTGTATAATTTTCCAGATGAAAGAAGCTTAAATTTAAACTTTTTAGAAATTATTTTACTACCTGTAGTTTTGCCTGAAGCACTACTTCCATCAATTGCAATTGAAAATTTTATATTTTTTTTAATCAATTAATTTTTGCTCCCAGGTTTTTTAATAATTTTATAAAATTTGGAAAAGATGTATTGATTGAATCGATATCATGGATTGTCCATTTTCCACCCAATGTTAAACCAGCAATAAATGACAACATACAAGCTCTGTGATCTTTATCAAATTTTTCTATTTTATATGTTTTGTTAAGCTTTAAATTGGGATTTCCATATATTTTAAAATTATTATTCGTTATTTTTGTTCTAACTCCAATCTTATTTAAAAAATTATTAGCAAATTTTAATCTATCTGTTTCTTTATTTCTAAGTTCACCAATTTTATTAAATTTTGATACACCATTTGCCGTAGCACAGACTAAAAAAATAAGCAAAAATTCATCAATAGAACGACTATTCATTTTCATTGGGCAGTTAATCGATTTTAGTTTATTTGAACTTTGTACAAATATGTCAGCAATGTCTTCTCCATTGTAATTTTTTTTATTTTTCAAAATTATTTTTGCTTTCATTATTTTTAATATATCAATAATCCCAGTTCTTGATTTGTTTACATTTACATTTTTAATTAATATTTTAGAATTTTTTGTTAATAGAGTTAGTACTATAAAAAAAGAACTAGAGCTTATATCACCTGGAATTACATAATTGAAACCTTTGTAATTTTTTACTCCATTGTAGCTTATTAAATCTAATTTTTTTTTTTTAGAAATTTTTATTGGTAATTTTAAATATTTAAATAATTTTTCTGTATGATCTCTAGATGGAATAGATTTTATTTTTGTTTTTCCAGGAGTTCTCATTGCTGCAAGTAAAACACAGCTTTTTACCTGGGCACTACCTTTCGTTTCATTAAAAATAATAGGCCTTGGATAACTTGTTCCTTTTATTTTAATAGGTAATTTTTGATTTTTTGATTTAATATTTTGACCAAACATTCTCATGGGTTTAATTACTCTTGAAAAATCTCTTTTTGATAAGCTTTGGTCACCTTTTAAAATAATTTGATTTTTTGATTTTATTAATAAGCCAAAAATTAATCTTGCCAAAGTTCCTGAGTTTCCAGCATTAATTGTTGTGTTATTTTTAAAACTAAACCCATTAAGACCTTTTCCATAAATTTTACAATTTTTCTTATTAATTTTATAATTTATTCCAAGTTTTTTTATTGTATTTAGAGCGCTTAGCACATCTTCAGATTCAAGCAGGTTATATGCAATTGATATTCCTAAAGCTTGTGATGCCATCAATATCCATCTAATAGATAAACTTTTATCTCCAGGTACATAAATTTTTTTATTAAAACTTTTTATTTTTTCATTTATGTGTGCAATTTTTTTCATTTGAAAGATTAGCTAATTTTAAATGTATTTCCGAAATAAAAGTTTCTTGCGTTTACATTATTTATTAGCTCTGATGGTGCGCCTTGTGCTATAATTTTTTTATTTGCCAAAATGATTGCTCTATCACTTATTGCCAATAAATCTCGAGCAGCATGATCTGAAATAATACAGCATCTACTGTTATCTTCAGTTTGTAGATTTACAATTGTTTCTTGTAGATCTCTAGTAGACATAATATCTAGACCTTGGAATGGTTCATCCATTAAAATTATTTTTGGATCTGACATTAAAGACATCGCTATACTTACTTTTTTTCTTTGACCTCCAGAAAGATGCTTTGCTTTAGTATTTTTTACTGCATCCAATTCAAACTTTGATATCATTTTTTCAATTTTGAAATTTCTTTCTTCTTTTTTTTTAATAACTATTTCACTAATTGCTTTTAGATTTTCTATACATGTTAGGTTTGAAAAAACACCCCCTGTTTGAGGCACAATACTTAGACCATAATCAATTGCTCTTTTATAAATAGGAACATCAGTAACAATTTTTTGATTAATATATATCTCCCCATAGTTTGGCTTTACCAAGCCTACAATTATGTTAAAAATAGTTGATTTTCCAACTCCATTTGGTCCTAGCAACCCACATATTTCTCCTTCACGGATATTGAAAGAAACATCGTCTAAAATTTGCCTTTTGTTATATGAAAGAGAAATTTTTTTTAATGTAACTTTATTTATTTCTTTTTTAAATGTTGTTATTCTAAATTTTTTAATTATAGCCATATTCTTAATTTTTAATTATTTGAATCTTCTCCTTTTTATCAAACATTTTTATATTTACATCTCCATTTAATAAATTAAATGAAATTTCATCAGCATTTGCTGCTGTGTCTCTATCTAAATATTCAATATTATTGTACATTATAGCCCTATTATTCTTAAAAAATAAATCTAAGTTATCAGAAGTAATTTTGCTTTCTTTAAAAGAACCCAAAACATTTTCATAAAAATTTGTATCAAAAGTTAAAGAGTTATATTTAGCAAAATCAGATTTTATTTCTATGTCAGGTTTGTTTACTAGTTTTATTGTTCCCACAACTTGCTTTAAAATTATGATATTTGTATCCTCTTTACTTTCTTCTCCATATTTTGCATTTAATATATATTCATTCCCTTTAGCGTCAATTGATATATAATTTAAATTTTCAATAATATTATTTTGATTTTTTTCAGTTTTTATTTCTTCAACAATTTTATCTTTATTTAAATCTAAATTAACAATATCTTTTTGCTCATTTAGAAAGGTATTTTTAATAAAAAAGAATATAAAAATTGCTATTAATATAAAAATTAATAATTGAACGATAGTTTTAACATTCATTATCTAATATTTGCATTTAAGATGTCGTGAATGGTTAAAATTCCGATTGTTTTATTTTTCATTTTTTTATGATGTACACACAAGCATGTAATCTGTTTTGAATTCATTATAGACAAAGCTTGAGTTGCCAACATATCTTTGTCTACACTTATAGGGTTTTTTTTCATAATATTTTTTGCAATAAGATTTTTTATATTAGCGTTTTTTTGAGATATTCTTTTGATATCTCCGTCACTTATAATGCCACATGTTTTTTTATAATTATTTCTTACAACTAACACACCTAAATTAAATTTATTCATTGTGTTTAGTGCACTTCTTAAAAATACATTTTCTTTAATAAAAGGAACTTTTTTTTCCTTAATCATTAAATCCTCAACTGTTTTAAGTTTTGCTCCTAGACTTCCACTTGGATGAAATTTTTTAAAATCAAGTTTGCCAAATTTTCTATAATTCATTGTTGAGACTGCTAGAGCATCACCTATGCTTAATTGAATTATAGTTGAAGACGTAGGAACTATTTTTCCAGGGCCTGCTTCGTGAACATTTGGAATTAATAAATTTACATCAGCAGATTTATAAAGAATTGAATTTTTTTTTGAGACTATTCCAATTAAAGTAATTTTTTTATTTCTTTTTACATGTTGAATAATATTTTTTAATTCCGCGCTTTCTCCACTAAAGCTAATTAAAATTAATACATCGTTAGAACTTATCTGACCTAGGTCACCATGAGAACATGCAGCCGCGTCAACAAAAAATGATGGTATGCCGACTGATGCTAACGTTGATGATATTTTTTTACCTATGATACCTGATTTACCAATTCCTGAAATTATTACTTTCCCATTCTTACAATTTATTATTGCTCTAACAGCTTTGTTGAAAGAATTATTAATACTAAACTTTAATTTTTTTAAAGATTTTATTTCAGCTTCAATAACTTCTTTTGCTACCGGTATAAAATTTTTTTTTTTCATCAATGAGACCAAATATCTTCTTTAAAAGATGCCAAATCAAGATCTACTCTAGTTTTTATAAAACTTATAGTTTTTTTATATAAATCCATCCTATTTTCTCTTAACAATATTTCGTCTAAAAAATTATTTATTTTGTGTAAATAAATTACATCATTTGCACAATATTTTATTTGAGCTTCACTTAGTTTTCCACCAAAGTCAGAAGATTGAAATTGTTTGCTTACATCTATACCTATAACTTCTTTTATTAAATCTTTTAGACCATGTTTATCTGTATATGTACGGCAAAGTTTAGATTTGATTTTTGTACATTCTATATTTTCTATGTTTGCATTTAAATAATTTTTAAGAAATCCCAAATCTGCTCTTGCATAATGAAATATTTTTTTGACTTTTTTATCTTCAAGTATACTTAGTAATTTTGGAGCCTTATAATTTTCTCTATTTAATTGAACAATATGGGCATCTAAATTACCAGAAGAGATTTGTACAAGAAAAAGTGGATCTCTATTTATATTCAAACCACCCATTTCACAGTCAATCGCAATAGTATTGCTTACTTTAAAATCATCTGGTAAGTCCTTTTTGTGTAATTTAATATCTATACTCATTTTAAAACATTTATATATGATAGGAAAAAATATTCTAGTCTTCGGTGGTTCCGGCCAAATTGGTCGTCATTTAATAAGAAGATTAACTAAAAACAATCATTTAGTAACAGTTGTAACAAGAAACCAACATAAAAAAGGTGCTATATTGAAAACTCAAGGAAATCCAGGTTATATTGAAATTATTGAATCAAATATTTTTGATGAAGAAAAATTAAATAATATAATTGACAAAAAAGACATATGCATAAATCTTGTTGGAATTCTTTGTGAGGACAAAAAAAATACTTTTAAAAATATTCATGTTCACTTTCCTTCATTAATTTCAAAAATTTGTGAAAAACATAAATTAAAACAATTCATACATATTTCTGCATTAGGAATTGAAAAAGTAGAAGATAGTAATTATGCCAAAAGCAAAGCAGAAGGAGAAAAAATTATAATTAATAATTTTCCAAGATCAACAATACTTAGACCATCAGTAATTTATTCAGTTGATGATAATTTTACAACCAATCTAATGACACTCTTAAATTTATTGCCTTTTTTCCCTCTTTACTATAATGGCAAAACTAAATTTTCACCAATGCATGTTTCTGATATGGCAGAAATAATTTCAAATATAATTGACAGAAATATATGTTCAGAAATTATAGAATGTGTTGGTCCAGAAGTAATGACTTTTAAAGAAATTATAGAAAAACTATCAATTTTAATTGGCAGAAAAAAAATATTAATTCCTTTTCCACTGCCAATTGCCAAATTAATTGCTTTTTTTTTAGAAAGACTTCCTAAACCATTATTAACAAGAGATCAATTAAAGCTTTTAAAATATAATAGTGTTCTTTCTGGTGAAATAAAATCTAATCTAGATATAGAAATTGAAACAAAACTTAAATTTACAGATGAGGTCAAAAAATATTCTTATATGTGGAAAGATGGCGGGGAATATTCAAAATAATTAATTTAATTTTTAAGCTGACTTTATTTTTTTTTCTATAAATTGAGGTATTTCCTCTTCGCCTGTTAAATCTTCTTTTTTGCCTTTTGGCTGAAAAACTACAATGAGATGCAAAGGACAATAAGAAAATTTTTCAACATTTTTTCTGCCACAAAATGATGCTGAGCTTTCATTGGGATGTCCCTCCATATATTTACATGTATTTTCAGTTAGTTCTTCTAGGCTTAAATTTTTTGCAGGTTCAAAATTTTTATCTAAAAGCAATGATCTAAATTTAACTTTTCTACTTCTTTTTTGGATATTATTTTTTTCTTCAAAATTTGAACTAATTGAAGAGTTAGTTCTTGATCTTTTTATAATTTTTGCTGATAGTTTTAATCTATGAGCCTTACCAATTACGGCATTCCTACTTATACCTCCAATAATTTCAGCAATTTGACTAGCTGTGTTGCCTTTACCCCAAAGTTCCTTTAATTTATTTACCTTTTCTTCTGTCCAGCTCATTTAATACTATATATTGTAGGTCGTACTATTTTTATAACAATATGGAGATACACATACAATATAAATAAAAACAAGTATTTTTTTGGTTTTTTTAACAAAATTTGTAAAAAAAGTTTATGAATAATGACTTATGGTTGAAATAGATAATAAATATCAAATTGGTGTAAAAAGATTTGGAATTAATTGGGTAGGTGCATACACTCTGTATGTAAAAGAAACTTTAAGATTTCTATCTGTTTTTGGTCAAACGATTGTAGGGCCAGTGGTAACTTCAATACTTTTTCTTTCAGTAATTTCTCTAGCAATAGGCGAAGATAGACAAAATGTTTTGGGGGTAACATATGTAGAATTTCTTGCACCAGGACTTATTGCTATGCAAATTATCCAGCAAGCTTTTTCTCATTCATCTTCTTCACTTTTAATGGGAAAAGTAATGGGAAATATTGTTGATTTAATTGGTGCACCTTTGTCAGCAACCGAAGTAACTCTAGCAGTAATATTGGCTTCGGTAACACGTGCATTAATGATCGCAGTTATTTCAATAATTATATTTTCATTAATGATAGATATAGAAATAAAAAATTATTTGATATTTTTTATCTATCTATTTTTAAGTTCATTTATTATGGGTGCAGTTGGTTTTATAGCAGGATTATGGGCAGATAAATTTGATCACATGGCTACCGCTACAAATTTTATCATTGTCCCATTATCTTTTTTATCAGGAACCTTTTATTCTGTAGATAGATTACCAAATTTTTTAAAGTTACTGAGTCAATACAATCCTTTTTTTCATATGATTGATGGGTTTAGATATGCATTTATAAATAATATGGATGGATCAATTAAATTTAGCTTAATTTATTTAATTATACTTTCTATATTAACTTGGTTTATTGCATATAAACTTTATAAAAAAGGTTATAA
>CAZAGV010000038.1:0-10499 GCA_964484975.1 uncultured Candidatus Pelagibacter sp. | reverse complement strand
TGCATGAATTTTTTTTTGTGGATTAATATCATAAAAAGACAAGACAAAATCATCTTCATAAATTTTATTACAAGGAATTTCTCCTCTTAATATTTTTGCAAATATATTATTATCGTCGTAGCTCATTTTTTTCTTTTATTTAATTCTTCCATAACTTCTTCAATTTTAATATCATTTGCTTCTAGATACATTATTAAATGATAAAAAACATCAGCAGCTTCATGGATTTTGTTTGAATTTTTTTCTACTGCCTCAATTAATTCATTTATTTCTTCTAAAATTTTTTCTTTGCTTAAAGATTTGTCACTTAAAAGTTTATTTGTATAAGACCCATCTACAGGATTAATTTTTCTATCTCTGGCAAGTTTAAAAAGGCTTTCTAATGTATTTAGCATACTAAATCCTAACTGGTATTCCTTTTGAGTTCAAATATTCTTTAGCTTGTTTAACAGAATATTTGCCGTAGTGAAATATAGATGCTGCTAACACAGCACTTGCTTTCCCTAATTTAATACCATCTACTAAATGATCTAAATTACCAACTCCCCCTGAAGCTATCACTGGTATATTTACTTCGAAGGATATTTTAGACATTAAATCAATATCATATCCAGCTTGAGTTCCATCCCTATCCATAGAGGTGACTAATAGTTCACCTGCTCCACATCTTTCCATTTTTCTTGCAAACTCTATTGCATTAATACCTGTATTATTTCTTCCCCCGTGAGTAAATACTTCCCATACATTTCCATTTTTTTTGGCGTCTATTGCAACAACAATGCACTGAGATCCAAATTTTTTTGAACTTTCAATAACTACTTCTGCATTTTGTACGGCCGCAGTGTTAATCGAAACTTTATCAGCTCCACAGTTAAGTAGTTTATTAATATCTTCAACACTTCTAACGCCACCTCCAACAGTTAGAGGTACAAAACATTTTTTAGACGTATCGTTAACTACATCATAAATTGTATCTCTATTTTCATTCGAAGCTGTAATATCTAGAAAACAGATTTCATCTGCTCCACCATCGCTATAAATTTTAGCTTGCTCAACTGGATCTCCTGCATCTTTAAGATCTACAAAGTTTATACCTTTAACTACACGTCCATTTTTCACGTCTAAACAAGGAATTATTCTATTCTTAAGCATCTTCTTTTACCAGTTCATCTAATTTTATATCTCCGTCATATATAGCTTTTCCAACTATTATGCCTTCAACATTTTTTAAATTCTTTGCTTTTTTAATGTCATCTATTGATGAAACTCCACCAGATATAATCACAGGACAACTTGATATCTCGGCAACTTTTGATGTTTCATCAAAATTTGGACTTTGTTTCATACCATCACGATTAATATCAGTATAAATCAATCTACTAACGCCATAATCATTAACTTCTTTTAAATAATTTAAAGTCAATTGATTAGAATTTTCTTTCCAACCAGATAATGACAAATACCCGTCTTTAGCATCTAGACCTAAAGCAATTTTATTTGGAAATTTTAAACACGCTTCTTTTAAAAAATTTTTATCTTTTATAGCAGCACTTCCCAAAATAACTTTCTCAGCACCAGAATCGATATATTTTTGAATACTATTAAGATTTCTAATACCACCACCTATTTCAACCTTTAGATCGAATTTACCAACTATATCCTGGATAATGTCTAGATTTACTGTTTCACCAGTTAAAGCTCCATCTAGATCAATAATGTGTAAATTTTTAAAACCGTGATCTTTATATTTTCCAGCTTGTTCAACTGGAGACATTTCATATTCAGTTTTATTATCAAAATCTCCTTTAACTAATCTAACACACTTTTTATCTTTAACATCTATCGCTGGAAATATTTTCATTATAAATATTCTTTATAAACTTTCTCTCTTTCTATCTTATTTATACCTTTGGTTCTCTCGATAAAATTATTTTATAAATTTATAAAATTATCGATTATTTTAAGTCCCATCTTATCACTTTTTTCTGGGTGAAATTGGGTTCCAAAGATATTTTCCTTTTCAACAGAACAAACAATATTTGATGAATAATCTGTTGTTGCAGAAATTAAATTTTTATCTTTTGGTATAAATTCATAGCTGTGCACAAAATACATGTGTGAGTTATTTTCTATTTCTTTAAAAATTTTGCTTTCTTTAACTATATTTATTTGATTCCAACCAATGTGGGGAAGTTTGTAATTTCCATTTTGATTATCAATTTTTGAGACTTCACCTGAAATCCAACCCAATCCTTTAGTTTCAGTTTCTTCATAACCGATATCAGCAAACATTTGTAATCCAACACAAATTCCAAGAAGAGGTTTTTTATTCTGTATTGCAAATTCGTTTAAACTATCTACTAAACCACCAACATTGTTTAAAGCATCCACACAACTTTTAAAAGATCCTTGTCCTGGCAAAACAAGTTTATCACTTGACTTAATTCTTTTTAAATCAGAAGTAACTTCTATATTTACTTTATTCTGAGCAACTTCTTTAAATGAATTAACTACAGAACTCATGTTGCCCGAATTATAGTCGACAATTGTAATATTCATTAATTTTTTATAATGAACCTTTTGTAGAAGGTATTACTTTTTTGTTTTTTGGATCTATTTCTAAAGCTGTCCTTAAAGATCTAGCTAATCCTTTAAAACATGATTCAACTTTGTGGTGACTATTTTCTCCATACAAATTTTCAACATGCAAAGTTATTCCTGCGGCTTGAGAAAAAGCCTGGAACCATTCTTTGAATAACTCTGTATCCATTTCTCCAAGTTTTTCTACTTTAAGGTCTACTTTCCAAATTAAATAAGGTCTGTTAGATACATCTAATGCAACTCTAGTTAATGTTTCATCCATGGGTATCATTGCATGAGCATAACGTTTTATTCCTATAAATTTATTTGAAGCTTTTTTTAAACATTCGCCAATTGCAATACCAGTATCCTCTGTGGTGTGGTGAAGATCTATATGAGTATCTCCTTTGGCTTTTAAATTAATGTCCATAGAAGAATGTTTAGAAAGTTGCTCTAACATATGATCTAGAAAACCAATTCCTGACTTAATCTTATATTTCCCTTTTCCATCAATATTTATTTCAACATCAATTTTGGTTTCTTTAGTTTTTCGAGTAATTTTTGCTTTCCTCTTCATAATTTAAAAAAGGTATATATCTATTATCCAATTATGGCAATAATACTAGACTTGATCTTGAACTATTGAATTTAGTATCCATTTATAGGGTATGACAACAATAGTATTAGTAAGAAAAAATAAAGAAGTGGTCGTTGCTAGTGATGGGCAAGTTAGTATGGGTAATACCGTTATAAAAAGCACAGCTAACAAAGTAAGAAAAATTGAGAAAAGAAATGTGATTGCAGGTTTTGCTGGTTCTACTGCAGATGCCTTAACTTTGTTTGAAAGACTAGAATCAAAATTAGAAAAACATGCAGGAAATCTTGCAAGAGCAGCTGTTGAATTAGCAAAAGATTGGAGAACTGATAAATATTTAAGAAGACTAGAAGCATTAATGGCTGTCGGAGATAAAGAAAAAAGTTTTATAATTTCAGGAACTGGTGATGTTCTTGAACCAGAAGGAAATGTAATAGGAATTGGTTCTGGAGGAAATTATGCATTAGCTTCAGCAAAAGTTTTAATGGATACTGACCTTTCGGCAGAAGAAGTTGCAAAAAAAGCAATTAAAGTTGCTTCTGAAATTTGTGTATTTACTAATGATAATATAAAAATTGAAAAAATATAATGGAAAATTCAAACGTAACACCTTTGGTGCCTAAAGAAAAAGCAGACAAAAAAGAAATTTTAAACTCACTATCACCAAGAGAAATTGTTTCTGAGTTAGACAGATTTGTAGTTGGACAAAAAAAAGCAAAAAGAGCAGTGGCAATTGCACTTAGAAATAGATGGAGAAGACAAGCTTTAACAGGTGAAATGAAAGATGAAGTTTTACCAAAAAATATTTTAATGATGGGACCAACTGGTGTTGGAAAAACAGAAATATCTAGAAGACTTTCAAAATTAGCTGAAGCTCCTTTTGTTAAAGTTGAAGCAACTAGATTTACTGAGGTTGGTTATGTTGGAAGAGATGTTGAACAAATAATTAGAGATCTTTTAGAAATAGCTATTGCTATGGAAAAAGTAAAAAAAAGAAAAGAAGTACACACAAGGGCACAAAAATTAGCAGAAGAAAGAGTTTTGGATGCATTGGTTGGAAACAAAGCTACTGTTGCTACAAGAGAAAGTTTTAGAAAAAGATTAAGAAATGGAGATTTAGACAACAACGAAATCGAAATAGATATTAACGAAACAGGACAAATGCCTCAGCTTGAAATACCTGGAATGCCTGGCGCGAATGTTGGAATGATTAATATTTCAGAAATGTTGGGAAAATCAATAGGGGGAAAAGCTAAAAAGAAAAAGATGTCAGTAAAAGAATCTCATGAAATTTTAATTAATGAAGAATCTGATAAACTAATAGAACAAGATAAAATTGTAAAAGCAGCAAAAGATTCTACGGAGAATAACGGAATAGTATTTTTAGATGAAATAGACAAAATTTCAGCTAGAACTGACCGTGTTGGCGGAGACGTATCACGAGAAGGAGTACAAAGAGATTTGCTTCCACTTATAGAGGGAACGACTGTTAGTACTAAATATGGAACGGTTAAAACAGACCATATTTTATTCATTGCATCAGGTGCTTTTCAATTAGCAAAACCATCTGACTTACTTCCTGAACTACAAGGTAGATTACCCATTAGAGTTGAGCTAGATGCTTTGAATAGTCAAGATTTTAAAAGAATACTTAAAGAGCCTGATAATAGTTTGATAAAACAGTATAAAGCTTTATTGAAAACTGAAAATGTTGATTTAGAATTTTCAGAAGATGGCATTGATATGATTGCAAATTTAGCTTACGAAGTAAATTCAAAAGTTGAAAATATTGGAGCAAGAAGATTGCATACAATAATAGAAAGAGTTCTGGATGAAATTAGTTTTACCGCAACAGATAGAAGTGGTGAAAAAATCAATATTGATGCAAATTACGTTAAAAATAATTTAGGTGATATAGTAAAAGATACCGATCTTTCTAAATTTATTTTATAATTTTTTTTTTAATAAAATATCAAATTTTCCTTTGTTTATGTCTTCAACAGAATCAAAATCTAATTTTTTAATTTTTTTCATAAGTTCAGAATTATTTTTTATATAATTTGGAACAGAATATTTTAAAATACTTAAATCAGTGGATAAATATGGGTCTTCTTTGTTTTTAGATCTAGATCCTTTTCCTGTAATAACTTCAATATTTCCTATCTCCTCTAAATAACATTTATTAATAAAATCATTAATAGCTTTATTTGCATTTTCTAAAGTATAGCCATGTAAATCTATTGATTTTTTTTTGAATTTTTTTTGATCTTTTTGAATTTCTTTATCTTTATTTTCTAGTTTCTCATTATTATCTATAAATTCTTGCCAATCTTTTTTATCTTTATCTGAAATTTTTTTTATCAATTATGCTTGGGTATCAATTAATAGCCAATTTGGACTTAAAGACTTAATATCTCTAGAAAACTTCCAGGTATCATAAACTTTTTTAACTTTCTTAGGATCTCCCGATACTAATTTTTTATCTTTATCCTCAACACAGGAAATTATTTCACTTACAAAATCAACTGTTACTTCAAACATATTATTTATTTGATTATAATTTTTTATATCGGCCGAATTTATTCCAATAAAAGTTGTCTTGGATGTTAGACCTTTGTTTTTTCTTTCTTTTAAAGCTTCATTAAATTCATTAAAAACTTTTTTATCTAGTAGAGTTTTTATTTTTTTTAGTTCGCCAGATGAAAAGCTTGTTACTATAGACTCATATGCAATTTTGGCCCCTTTTAAAAAATCTGCTTTAGCCTTTTCATCAAAATTACTCTCATCTATTTTTTGATATTCTTCCTTTTTTGTTTTAAAATTATGAGAAAAAGTAGCTCTCATATTCTCTTCATGTCCAGTTTTTTTTCCTAAAATTCCCCTTAATCTAAGGAAAATAAAGCCAGCAATCATTGCTAAAAGTATTATATCAATGTATTCAAAACTATAATTCATAAGTAAATAATATTTACTATGTTGCTTAATTACAACTGACAAATTAGATTAAAGACAAATGAACTCAGTAATATTGCTTATTTTATTAGTCCCAATCATTGAAATTTATCTTTTTATTAAGATTGGATCTCAAATTGGATCTTTTAATACAATTTCTCTTATTTTTATTACTGCAGTATTTGGATTGTATTATGCAAGATACGAGGGGTTAAACACGCTAAGATCAGCTATCAAACAACTTGTTAAAGACGAAGTGCCTGTAAATGAAATAATTTCTGGTGCTGCTTTGGCTTTTGCGGCTTTGTTGATGATACTGCCTGGTTTTTTAACTGATATTTTGGGATTATTAATAATTTTTCCGTGGACGCGTAAAATTTTTTTAAAAAAAATTCCAAAAAAAAATTACAAAAACAAAAAAAACTTTATAGAAGGTGAATACGAAGATATAGATGATAAAAAATAAAAATGTCTGAAAAATTTAAAATACTTACTCAATTTGTAAAAGATATGTCCTCAGAAACTCCAGATGTGGAAACTTATTTATATGTAAAAGAATATTTAAAAAATTATAATTTAAATATTGATATAACAACTAAACCTTTAAAAAATAGAATGATCGAAATAAATACAAAACTTTCTTATATGGACAAAGGAAAATCAAAAAATAAATCTTATTTTGAGATCACATATACCTCAATAATAAAAATAGATGAACAAATCAAAGATCGAAAAATAATTGAAAAAATAATTTTGTGCGATGTACAAAAAGAAATTTATCCTAATTTGGAAAAAGTTTTCATAAATTTATTGAGTAACTCAGGTTTCCCTGGTATTAAATTTGAAAAAAAAGTTGATTTTGAACAACTATACAATCAAAGACTTAATTAAAATAATTTTTTTTAAGAAAATTTTTCAAAAATTGTTTATGTAAAATTGCCTCTTTATCTGAAGGTTTAATTATTTTTTTTGAATAATTGGTTGTAGATTTAAATTTAACATCATTATTGTCTTGATACCCAGAAATAAAATCTAAAGAAGGTTCTTTTTGATCAATCAGGTTTATATAAACTTTTGTTAATAGTTCACAGTCTGCCAATGCAGTATGTTTTTCTCTTTTCGAATTATCTATTCTGTATCTTTTACATAATGCATCTAAACTAATTTGGGATCCGGGGAATTTATCTCTAGCAATATCTAATGTATCAATTACATTTTTTATATCTATTTTTTCTTTTCCAGCTATTTGAAGTTCATTATTTAGGTGAGTAATATCAAATTCAGCATTATGTATTATTAATCTTTTATCCTTTATAAATAAAAGAAATTCATCTGCTATTTCAATAAATTTTTTTTTGTCTGCTAAGAACTGGTCTGTATATCCATGAACTTCAAGAGCCTTTTCAGAAACTTTTCTTTCAGGATTTAAATAGCAATGAAATTTATTTGAATTAGGAATTAAATTATCTAGCTCAATACATCCTATTTCAACAATTCTATGGCCATCTTTTACTGATAAACCAGTAGTTTCTGTATCTAAAACAATTTCTTTCATTTATGTAATAATTTTTTTTTTAACAATTTAACACTTTTTTTGACTGGTTGTATTTTAAAATTATTTTTAATAACAAAGTCCGATTTTTTTTTCTTATAATTTAGAGGAAGTTGAAATTTTTTTAATATTTTCATTATTTTTAAATTATAATTTTTTCTTTTTTTTAAATTTTTAATAATGTCTTTCTTTTTTGCTTCAATAAAAATTAAAATATTATTTTTTTTTTCAATTTTATTTTCTAATAACAAAGGAACATCTAAAATAATTAATTTTTTTTTTTTATTTTTACTAATAAATTTATTCATCTTTGATCGAACTATTGGATGAACAATATTAATTATTTTTTTAAGATTTCTCTGATTAGATAGTATTGATCTTGTAATTTCTTTTTTATTTATTGGAAAAGATAATATATATTTTGGAATAGCTTTATTTAGTTTTATGTAACACTTTTTATCTTTCTTATAAATTTTTCTAACTTCATTGTCTGCATTAAAAACCGGATAACCAAATTGTTTAGCAACAAAACTTTTTCCTGATCCTATGTCTCCTAAAATACCAATTTTAATCATCAATCTAATAAATTTATTACTTCCTCGTTTATATCTGGCATTAATTTGTGCCAGATAGTAAATGATTGGTGGGCTTGATAAATAAACATCATTTTCCCATTTTCGGCTTTATTTCCAAATAATTTAGCTCTCTTTAAAAAAATTGTTTCTTTTGGATTATAAATTAAATCATAAAAAAATTTATTATGTCCTACGCTGCTATAATCCAGATTTATTCCCTCTTCATTTTTTAAACCAATGCTTGTGGCATTAATAATCATATCAAAATTTGGTGTTTTTCCCCAATCAATAATTTCTAATTCATTAAAAATTTTTTTTAAAGCTTCTGCTTTAGTTTTTGTTCTATTACTTATAATTATTTTAGCTGCTCCCATTTTTTTTAAAGCTATTATTATTGAAGAAACAACTCCTCCGGCACCCAATATAAAAACTACTTTATTTTTAACATCATATTTTGAATATTTTATTCCAAGTTCAAAACCCGATATATCAGTGTTGTGACCAATTATTTTTCCATTTTGAGAATAAATTGTATTAACAGATTGTGAATCGTTTGCTTCGGGACTAAGTTCATCTATGAATTTAAGAACTGATTTTTTAAAAGGAACAGTTACATTTATTCCATTAATTTTTTCATTTTTTATTTCTTCAATTACAAACTTAATATCGCTTTCATTAATTTGTTTTTTATCGTATACAGCTTCAATGTTATTTTTTTTAATCCAGTAATTGTGTAACCTGGGTGAAAGAGAATGTTCTATGGGATTCCCTATAACTAAATATTTTTTCATTCTAAATTCCTTAGATAATCCTTAATTTTTTTAACTGGCAAACCCATAATTGTATCTTCATCTCCTTCGATTTTAGAAAATAATGATCTTCCCTCACCTTCTATTTGATAAACATTGTAGGAATATAATGCCTCATCTTTGATCTTAAATAAATATTCTTTGAGTTGTTGATCGGTCATATTTTTCATTGTTAAAGCCGCTTTCTCAGTATAATTCCAAATCATAGAACCATTTTTTGAAATACAAATTGAACTTATTAAATGGTGTGTTTTACCATTAAGTTTTTTTAATATTTTTAGCGCCTCTTCTCTATTTTTAGGTTTCGAAACTAATTCTCTATTTATGTCTATTACACTATCGGCCCCAAGTACAATTTCATTATTAAATTTTAAACTTATTTTATTAGCTTTTAATTCTGCTAAATTTTTAGAAATCAATTCTGGACTGGCATTTTCTTTAATTAAACTTTCTTTTGCTAACTCTTCATCTAAATTGGATGGAAAAACTTTACATTTAATTCCATTTTCATCTAAAATTTTTTTTCTTACTTTGCTATTGGATGCAAGAATTATTTTATGCATTTTGAATCTTTATTTCATAGATTTTTATTATTGAAGCAGCAATTTCCTCAACAGATTTTCTGGTAACATCAATAACTGGCCACTGATATTTTTTAAAAGCTTCTTTTGCATTTTTTGTTTCAGATTCTATTTTTTCAATATTAGTATAATCTGTTCCATGTTCTTCTTTGAGTGTTGTCATTCTATTTTTTCTAACATCAATTAATCTTTCTGTCTCGGCTGTCAAGCCGACTACACACTTTAATTTAGGCTTTTCTTTTAAAAAATCTGGTATTGAATTTTCATTAATTAGTGGAATGTTCGAAGTTTTATAGCCCCTGTTTGCAAGATAAATAGATGTAGGTGTTTTGCTTGTTCTACTAACACCAAGTAAAATTATGTCAGCTTTTTCTAAGTCTTGAATCATATTCCCATCATCATGATTCATTGTAAATTGAATTGCTTCTATCTTTTTATAATGTTCTTCTAGGGTGTGCTGTCCACTTGGTATATGTGATGCTTTTTGTTTTAATAGTTTGGAAAAATTTAAAATTAAATCTCCCAGAACACCAAAACATGGAATATTAAGTTTTTTAGATTTTTCTTCTAAATATTTTGCAAGATTATCATCTACAATTGTGTATAAAATTATTGGTTCTTTTTGTTTTTGAGCTAATTCTAAAATTTTCTGAATTTGATTTTCTGTTCTTGTAAATGAAAATTGATGATCATTATATTTGAAATTTTTAAACTGTGCTTTTAAAGCCAAAAATATCCGGTCTATAGTCTCGCCGGTTGAATCTGAAATTAGGTAAATATCGTGTTTAATATTCATGTATAAAGTGTTTATAATAATTTAATAAACAAGTTAAAAATTAATAACTATTTTTATTT
>CAZAGV010000037.1:0-10506 GCA_964484975.1 uncultured Candidatus Pelagibacter sp. | reverse complement strand
GAACAGCCTACTACAATTAAAAACTGTATTAATGAGTATATAGATAAAAAAAATAATGATATAAATATTTTTAATTTTCCATGGAAATCTAAGAATATTTCATCAATTGTATTAATTGGATGTGGAACTGCGTATCACTCGTGTTTGATGGCAAAATACTGGTTTGAACAATTAACAAACTTTGATGTTTCTGTTGATATAGCCTCAGAATTTAGATATCGAAAAAATAGATTTAAAGATAGCGCTCTTTATATATTTGTTTCTCAATCAGGTGAAACAGCAGACACTTATGCAGCGCTAGATTTATGTAACAAAAATAATATGAAAACTTGCTCAATTGTAAATGTAGTAGAAAGCTCTATTGCTAGAGACTCAAATTTTGTTTTACCAATACATTGTGGGCCAGAAATTGGTGTCGCTTCAACAAAAGCTTTTATAGGACAGATGCTAGTTCTTTATTTATTATGTTTAAAATTGGCTAAAGATAGAAAAGATATTAAAAATGATATTTTTTTAAAAAAAATTAAATCTTTAAAATCTCTTTCAGAATTAGTAAAAAATACTTTACTAACTGAGAGTGATATTCAATTAGTATCTAATTCATTTATTGAAGCAAAAGGATCAATGTTTTTGGGAAGAGGATATTCTTTTCCAATAGCTTTAGAAGGTGCACTGAAATTAAAGGAATTAGCATACATCCATGCTGAAGGTTATCCGGCCGGTGAAATGAAACATGGTCCTCTAGCTTTAATAGAAGAAGGAATGCCAGTTGTAGTTTTGGCTCCAAGAGATGATTATTATAAAAAAACTATTTCTAATATGCAGGAAGTAATTGCAAGAGGAGCAAAAGTTCTTTTAATTACTAATAAAAGCAAAGATGAAGTTTATTCAGAAAATATTTGGCAAACAATCGAGGTAGAAAATACATCAGATGATTTATTACCTTTTTTAATTACTATTCCTTTGCAGAAACTTGCCTATTATTCAGCTCTTAAAAAAGGATATGATATTGATAAACCAAGAAATTTAGCCAAATCAGTCACTGTTGAATAATCAATAAACTCTGTTAGAACACTCCTAGGTTGAATATGAAAAAATGGAAAACAAATAGTTGGAAAAACTATCCTGTAAAACACATACCTAGTTATGGGAATGAGAAAGAACTTAATATGGTTCTTGGAAAAATAAAAAATTTTCCTCCATTGGTATTTGCTGGCGAAACAAGACATTTAAAACAACAGCTTGCGGATGTTGTGGATGGAAAAGCTTTCTTGTTACAAGGAGGCGATTGTGCAGAAAGTTTTGCTGAATTTAATCCTGATAATATTAGAGATTATTTTAAAGTTATGTTGCAAATGTCACTAGTTATGACTTATTCAGCATCTTTGCCAGTTGTTAAACTTGGAAGAATTGCAGGACAATTTTCAAAGCCAAGAAGTGCACCAACGGAAAAACAAGGTGACATAGAATTACCAAGCTATCTTGGTGACAATATAAATGGTATTGAATTTAATGAAAAAGCTAGAAAACCAGATCCTAAAAGATTGTTTAAAGCTTATTCACAAGCGGCATCCACTTTAAATTTAATAAGAGCTTTTTGTCATGGTGGATTTGCTGATTTAAAAAAAGTTCACTTGTGGAACTTGGGTTACATTAAAAAAAGCCCCCAAGCTAAAAAATTTAAAGATTTAGAAGACAAAATTGCAGATGCATTAGCGTTTATGGATGCATGCGGAATAAATTCAGATTTTAATAGAAGATTAAAAACAGTTAACTTTTGGACTTCACACGAAGCTTTATTACTTCCTTTTGAAGAAAGCATGACAAGAATTGACTCAACAACAGGAGAGTATCACGATACATCTGCGCATTTTGTTTGGATAGGTGATAGAACAAGACAATTGGATGGCGGTCATGTTGAATTTTGTAGAGGAATTGAAAATCCAATCGGAATTAAATGTGGACCAACATCAAAACCAGAAGAAATAGTTAAAATTTGTAATGTGATAAATCCTAAAAACGAAAAAGGAAAAATAACTTTAATTTCCAGATTTGGTCATGAAAATGTTGGAAAATTTTTACCAAAGCTAGTTAGAACTATTAAAAAAGAAGGTTTAAATGTTATTTGGTCTTGTGACCCTATGCATGGAAACACTGTTAAATCATCTACAGGTTTTAAAACAAGACCATTTAATCATGTTTTAAAAGAAGTTAAAAATGTTTTTGCTGTACATCAAAGTGAAGGATCTTATGCTGGAGGTTTGCATATTGAGATGACTGGACAAAATGTTACAGAATGTACTGGAGGTACACAAAAAATTTCTGATAAAGACTTATCAAGTAGATATCGTACACATTGCGACCCAAGATTAAATGCTAATCAAGCCTTAGAACTGTCATTTTTAATTTCCGATGAAATTAAAAAAAATTCCATTTACGCAAGAAGTGGAATTAGAGCGGTTTCTTAATCGTTTATAAAAGAAATCCTTTAACGTATATTTGAATTATGGAAGTAAGTAAAAAAATTGTATTTATAAAAGACTGGATATTGAATTATGTAAATTCAATGCCTGTAAAAGCTGAATCATTAATAATTGGTATTTCAGGAGGCATAGATTCTTCAGTTACAAGTACTTTATGTGCAATGACTGGTTTAAAAACAATAGTTTTAACTATGCCCATTAAACAAAATAAAGATCAGAATGATTTAAGCCTTCTGCACAAAAAATGGTTAAGTAATAAATTTGACAATGTAGAGTCTCATTCATTAGAACTTGATGGTGTATTTAAAAATTTTGAAAATACTCTGACAAGTTTTAAAAGTGAACATGGTATGGCAAACTCAAGAGCTAGACTTAGAATGACAACGCTTTATCAAGTTGCTGCAGCAAACAACGGAATTGTTGTTGGAACAGGAAATAAAGTTGAAGATTTTGGAGTTGGTTTTTATACTAAATATGGAGACGGAGGTGTTGATATTTCTCCAATTGCTGATTGCACCAAAACAGATGTTTGGGAACTTGGAAAAGAATTAAAGATTTCAGAACAAATTATAAATGCTAAACCTACAGATGGTTTATGGGATGATGGAAGAACTGATGAAAGTCAATTGGGCTTAAAATATAAAGAAATAGAAGAAGCGATGAGTAATCCAAATTCTCCTAATTACGAAAAATACATTAAAATAAGAAAATTAAATCTTCACAAAATGGAGCCAATTCCAGTTTGTAAGATTCCTAAGTGATCTAAAAGATTCACAAACAGGAAATTAAAGTATATTTCTAGAACAATGAATAAAGATATTTTTTTAACAAATAGCCTTGGTAACAAGAAGGACAAATTTACACCAATTAATCCAAAAAAAATTGGAATGTATGTTTGTGGACCAACTGTTTATGACAACCCACACATTGGTAATGCAAGACCATTAGTTGTGTTTGATATTTTGTTCAAAGTTTTAAAATGCAAATACGGAAATAATTCTGTTAACTATGTAAGAAATATTACAGATATTGATGACAAAATAATAACTTCTTCAATTGAAAAAAATATTTCAATTGTTGATCTTACAAAAAAAATTATAAATATTTTTCATGAAGACTGTAAATATTTGAACTGTGAGGTTCCAACACAAGAACCAAAAGCTACAGAAAACATTTCTTTAATGATTGAAATGATTAATAAGCTTATAAAAAATAAATTTGCTTATGAAATTAACAGTCACGTTTATTTTGAAGTAAAAAAATTTAAAGATTATGGAAAATTATCAAACAAAAATTTAGATGAATTAATTGCTGGTGCAAGAGTTGAAATTTCAGAAAATAAAAAAAATCCAGCTGATTTTGTATTATGGAAACCATCAACAGAAAGCGAACCTTCATGGGAATCTCCATGGGGCAAAGGTAGACCTGGCTGGCATCTTGAATGTTCAGTTATGTCTAAGAAATTTTTGGGTGATAAATTTGATATTCATGGGGGAGGAATGGATTTAATTTTTCCACATCATGAAAATGAAATTGCACAATCTAGATGTGCTAATGAAAATGAAACTTTCGCGAATTATTGGGTTCATAATGGATTTATAACAATCTCAAGTGAAAAAATGTCAAAATCTCAGGGCAATATTTTAAAAATTGGTGAATTTAAAAATAAAATAAGTGGACAAGTATTAAGATTAGCTTTGATTAGCGCACATTACAAACAGCCTTTAGATTGGAATGATAAACTTTTATCTGAATGTGAAAAAACAATTAACAAGTGGTATGAAAGTTATACTGAAATAAAAAAACAGGTTTTAATTCCTGAGGAGCATCTTTATCCATTATACGATGACTTAAATACACCAGGTTATATTGCTAACCTTCACAAATTATTTGAAAATTCTCAAAAAGGTTCAATTAAAGATAAAGAAATATTTGTTTCAGCATGTAATTTTATTGGACTGTTGAATGAAAGTAAAAATTCTTGGGATAAATTCAAGAAAAGCAAATCAAAGATTTCTGAAGAAGAAATTAAACAAAAAATCGCCGAAAGAAACAAAGCTAGAAAAAATAAAGATTATAAAGCTGCGGATGAAATCAGAAATGAATTATTGGATAAAGGAGTTTTAATTGAAGACAAAGATGATAAAACCCTGTGGAAATTTAAATGAGCAGAGAAAAAATACATATATTTGACACTACACTGAGAGATGGTGCACAAACTCAAGGTGTTGATTTTTCAATAGATGATAAATTAAAAATAGCCAAAGCTTTAGATGATTTGGGTGTGGACTACATTGAAGGAGGTTGGCCTGGAGCTAATCCTACAGACACAGAGTTTTTTCAAAAAAAAATAAAATTAAATAATTCAGTATTAACAGCATTTGGTATGACCAAAAGAGCAGGCAGAAGCGCCGATAATGATCCAGGACTTTCATCTATACTAAATAGTAATACACCAGCTGTATGTTTGGTTGGTAAATCTTGGGATTTCCATGTTGATGTAGCACTAGGAATATCAAATGAAGAAAATTTAGAAAATATTTCAGAAAGTGCAAAACTTTTTGTTAAAGAAAAAAAAGAATTTATGTTTGATGCTGAACATTTTTTTGATGGTTTTAAAAACAATAAAGAATATGCGCTTTCATGCATTAAAGCAGCATATGATAATGGTGCTAGATGGATTGTACTTTGTGATACGAACGGTGGAACACTGCCTAATGAAGTTTCTGAAATTGTAAATGAAGTAACTAAATTCGTCCCAGGAAAAAATCTTGGTATTCATGCGCATAACGATACTGGAAACGCAGTTGCAAATTCTTTAGCAGCAGTTTTATCAGGAGTGAGACAAATACAAGGTACGATTAATGGATTAGGTGAAAGGTGTGGAAATGCAAATTTAATGTCAGTAATTCCAACATTGCACTTAAAAAAAACTTACTCAAAAAATTACGAAATAAATATTAAAAAGGAAAATATTAGTAAATTAACTCAGTGTTCAAGATTGCTTGATGAAATATTAAATAGAAAACCCAATCAACATTTACCTTATGTTGGGGCTGCAGCCTTTTCACACAAAGGGGGATTACATGTATCTGCAGTACAAAAGGATCCAAAAACATATGAACATATAAATCCTGAAAATGTGGGAAATGTAAGAAATATTGTTGTTTCTGACCAATCTGGAAAATCAAATATAGTTTCAAGATTAAAATCTATAGGAATAGATTTCAAACAAGATGATCCAAAAATAAAAAAACTTTTAGAAGAAGTTAAAGACAGAGAATTTATTGGATACAGTTATGATGGTGCTGATGCATCATTTGAATTACTAGCAAGAAGAATAATGGGTGAAATTCCAAGATACATTTCAATTAAAGAGTATGATGTTAGTGTTAAAAAAAATAGTTCAGGAGGAATTATTTCTTCAGCGAAAGCTAAATTAGAGGTTGATAAAAAAATAATCCTATGTGAAGGAGAGGGTAATGGTCCTGTCCATGCACTTGATAATGCAATAAGAAATAATGTAGATAAACTTGCAAAATATTCTCAATATTTAAAAGATTTAAAATTAGTAGATTATAAAGTTAGAATTCTTAATACAGGGACAGAAGCCGTAACGAGAGTTTCAATTGAAAGCACAGATTCAAAAGGTAAAAACTGGTTTACAATTGGAGTTTCTGCAAACATTATTGATGCATCGTTTAAAGCACTTGTTGATAGTTTAGATTATAAACTATTTAAAGATAAAGCACCTGCAAGTCTTTAATGTTTAATAATATTTCTTTTATTTTACATAAACCACAGCTATCTGAAAATATTGGAGCATGCGCTAGGGCAATGAAAAATTTTAATTTTTCTAAATTAATTGTAATCAACCCTAGACCGACTTTTCCTAATGACAAAATAGTTGCTACTTCAGTAGGTGCGCAGGAAATTATAAAGAAAAGTAAAGTTTATGAAACTTTAGAACCTGCAATGAAAAATATAGATTTTTTAATTTCAACAACTTCTAGATTTAGAAATAAAAATATTAAGCATATTAAGTTAAATGAATTAAATAAAATAGATTTTAGCAAAAAAATCGCCTTTTTATTTGGTCCTGAGGCATCAGGATTATCAAATAACGAAATAAGCTTTTCAAATTATGTACTGCAAATACCCAGTAATAGTAAATTCAAATCATTAAATTTATCGCATAGTTTAATCATTGTAGCTCAAGCTGTTTTTCAATTATTAAATATGAAAAAATCAAAATATTCTAAATCAAAGAAAATTAAACCTGCATCAAAAAAAAATATCCAAGCAATGACAAATTTATGTATCAAACACCTTGAAGAAATAAATTTTTTTAAACCACAAGAAAAAAAACCTAAAATGCTAGAAAATCTGAGAAGTATATTTTATAAAATGGATTTATCAGAAAAAGAAACTCGTATTTTATCAAGTGTATTTGCTAGTTTGGCTAAAAAAAAGGCTGATTGACAAAATTGATCTTGTGTTTATAAAGCGTTCTATTAAATGACAAAAAGATTAAACTCTAAACATAAAGTTGATAGAAGGCTAAGAGTGAATCTATGGGGAAGACCAAAAAGTCCCTTTAATACAAGAGCATACCCTCCAGGACAACACGGACAAACAAAATCAGCTAAACCTTCAGATTATGGAATCCAATTAAATGCAAAACAAAAATTAAAATCTTATTATGGCAATATGAATGAAAGACAATTCAGAAATGTTTACAAAAAAGCTATAATGAAAAGAGGGGATACTGCAGAAAATTTAATTGGATTATTAGAAAGAAGACTTGATGCGGTAATTTATAGATCTAAACTTTCAAATACAATTTTTTCATCAAGACAATTAATTAATCACGGGCATGTAAGAGTTAATGGAAAAAAAGTTAATATTGCAAGCTATCAAGTTAGAGAAGAAGACAGCATAGAAATTAGAGATAAGTCAAAACAATTAGCTTTAATTGATATAGCTCTTGCTAATAAAGAAAGAGAAGTGCCTGAATACTTACAATTAGACGAAAAAAACAAAAAAGTAAAATTTGTAAGAGTGCCTAAGTTTGAAGAAGTTCCTTATCCTGTTGTAATGGAACCAAATCTAGTAATTGAATATTATTCTAGATAATCAATTTTAAATAAAATCAAAAACCATTAAAATAATTAGGGTAGTTAACAGTCATAAATAAAATAAAACAAGGAAGTGTTACTACTAAAAATATAAATATTAACGATACACGAAGCATATAGTTATACTTAACCAATATTAAATTTATTTTATTGATTTGAATCAATCCTAATAAATTTGATCTAAATCAATTTTTTTATGTGAAAAAGAATTATTATTTCTTAATGTCGTCACAGTTAATACAAATAATTTTTAGTCTTTCTTATGTGCCTTTTGTTATTTTTATAGCATTGTCTTGTATCCACGAAGGAAAAATAGGAATTTTATATAAAAGGATTTCTATTCTATTTGCTACAGTTGCAACAATATCTTATTTTATTTTTATAAAAAATTTAATTATTTAAAAAAATATTATTTTTTTTTTAGATTAATAAAAAATCTAAAACTATTTGGATGAACTATTTGTTCTTTATATTTTTTTTCAATCAATTCGTATGTTTCGTCGATTTTTGGTAACTCTATAAAGTCACAATTATTTTTTTTAGCAATTTTAATTAAACTTTCTAAAAGAATGAAAAAAACATTTTTTTGTAAAATTGGACTCGAAGCATTTAAGTTTTCAACAACAATTCCGTTAACAAATTCCTCCTTATTATCTTTGGCCAGTAAATTAGAGGTGATCGTTTGATAAGTATAGATGAGCAAACCAATATAGTATAATGCATCATTTTGTACCACTAAAATACCCGATGGATCAGAAGTTTCTTTTTCTTTTGAAACAACAAGTTTTACATAATTTTTTATTCTATCCATGGACCAGTTAGGAAATTCTTGAGAAAGCAAAGGCAAAAGAGGATAAATATTATCACTTCTAAAATTTGATATTGATAGACCTTTATTATTTATCGTTTCAGTCTCTGATTGCATTTATTTAATATAGTCTTTTTTAAAATAAACAAATTGATTTATATCAATTGTTTTCACCTATTTTTTATAATACTCTAATTGAATGACAGCAGTTCATTTGAAAAAAAACAGATGCAATATATGCAAAATAAGAAGCTATTCTTTTTGCAGATGTTTAAACGATGACGAACTAGAAGTATTTTCAAAAGTTTCATTTGAAAAAAAATACACTGATAAAGAAAATATTTTTCTTCAGAATGACCCTTCAACACATTTATTTAATATTACGGAAGGAAATGTAAAAATATATCAGTTACTAGACGATGGAAGAATACAAATAATTGGTTTTTTATATCCTGGAGATTTTTTTGGTACTTATAAAAATAATAAATACAATTATTCTGCTGAAGCAATTGGAGATTTAAGAACTTGTGTATTTGATCAAAAAATTTTGGATAAATATATGGACCAAAAACCAGCACTAGCAAAAGAACTGATCAATCAAACATCTTTCGAATTAACTCTTGCACAAGATCGTATGACTGTAATGGGAAGATTAAATGCAATCGAGAAAATTGCTAATTTTTTATTAAATATATCGAATCAGAGAAAAAGAATAGGATGGCCAAGCAATCCTATTAGTTTATCAATGACCAGGCAAGATATTGCTGATTATTTAGGTTTAACAATTGAAACTGTTAGTAGAGAAATATCTAAACTAAAATCAACAAACATAATAAAGATAATTTCTTCAAAACAGCTATTTATAAACGATTTTGAAAAATTAGGTCAAATTTCGAAATTATAAAATGAATTACAATTCTATTTGATCTAGATCAATTTTTTTCAAAATAAAACAAATTATACTATTAGCGTCTCACTTTCCTCCTTTTCTACTCATGAAAATCTCCTGAGAGTGAGACTACAAGTAATTAAAATTTTTAGGGTCCGGACCCATTTTAAAATAGATCAGTTAAGGAATTAAATTATAATCTAAACCTTGACCAATTACTTTTGTTTAAGGAATGTAGATAGCTAAAAGCATAACAACGAATGCTGCTATCACTACAATACCAAATGCACCCGTTGACTTATAAGTTTGAGGTGCATAAACAAAAGGTTCTGTATATGCCGCTTTGTTCATAAGCACTCCTTTCATAATAGTTATATAATCATTAATCTAAATTTTTTTAATGATTTAGATCAAAAAATTGAAATTATTGATACAAGTCAATTCATGTAATTTTAGACTTGGTATATCATAGATAAAATTAACAAATTAATATTTACATAATGGAAATTACACAATCGATTACTAAAAAAAAAGATGACATAATAATTGAGACAGTAAGTCAAAATTTAAAAAATGTAGAGCATAGAATAGACCCTTTTGATCATTGGATTTACAATGAAGTTTTGCCAATTGAAATTGCAGAAGATTTTTTAAGATTGCCGATTGAAGCCCCAAAAATTTCTTTTTATTCTGGAAAAAGAGAGACAAATAATAATACTAGAGTTTTTTTAAATAAAGAAAATTGTAGCAAATATAGCTGTATGCAAGATGTCGTTAATGTTTTTAATGATCCAAACATTATATTGCAATTAAGTAATATTTGCGGAAAAAATTTAACAAAAGGAAAGTTAAGAATAGAATATACTATGGATACAGGTTCTTTTTGGCTAGAGCCACATTTAGATATAAAGGAAAAAATGATAACCTTTCTTATTTATCTTTCAAAAGATCCAAACTCTAATGAATGGGGAACAACTATTTACAAAAATGATTTAACATTGCATTCAAAAGCACCCTATAAACAAAATCTAGGACTAATGTTTATGGCAAGTACAAATACTTGGCACGGAGTTCCAAAACAAAATATTCAAGGGATTAGGAGAAATCTAATAATTAATTATGTAACTAATGACTGGAAAAGTGTTCACGAGTTAGCTCCTGCAAAATTAATAGTATAATTATTGCATT
>CAZAGV010000036.1:0-10542 GCA_964484975.1 uncultured Candidatus Pelagibacter sp. | reverse complement strand
GCATCTTTCCAATTCATGGATTGGTCGAGCATGGTAGAAAAATAATTTCCAATTGAAGTAGCAATATCAGTTCCTTCACTTACGTGATCTTGTAAATGTGGTAGTTCAAACTTTCCTTTAGTTAAATAATTAATACCCCACATAGGTTTTGATGCAAAACTAAATAAACTTGATAAAGTAAGTTTTGGTGGAGATGTAAAGCCTGTTTTTAAATCTCTTTCTCGGTTTCCACCTGTTATAGTATCTACAGTTAATGCCATAACGTCAAACTTAGCTGCTTTAACTCTTTCCATTACCGCATCATTTAACCCTCTATCTTTATGAAAATAAAATTGAAACATTTTTGGCGTATCAATTAATGAAGCTATTTCTTCAACGCTTACTGTTGATAAAGCGGATACTCCAAACATAGTGTTAAATTTTTGAGCGGCTTTTCCTACGGCTCTTTCTCCATCGTAATGAAATAATCTTTGTAGGGCGGTTGGGGCACAATAGAAAGGAAGATTAATTTTTTTTCCAAAAATAGTTGTTGATAAATCTACATTTTCAACACCTCTTAATACGTTTGGAACTAAATCAACATCATTGAATGAACTTGTATTTCTTCTATATGTAATTTCATCATCTGCAGCACCATCAATATAATGAAATATGGGAGAAGGTAATTTTTTTTTTGCTAATTTTCTAAAGTCACTAAAGTTATGACAATCTTTTAGATTCATTTTTTTTATAATTAAAATTGTTTAATAAAATTAAACATATAACTATTTGCACCTGGATTTTTATCTCCAAGACTAGCATTGGATATATGATTGTAGGAAAATCCCAACTCACTTTCTGAAGATAAGCCTAATGAAAGTTGAATTTCGCTTTTAAATTCTACCGTATGCCCTAAGTCTTTTCCATCTCCTTCATCATATAGCCCAGGTGTAAAAGAAGGTGTAACATTCAATTTACCTAGATTATAATTTGCTTGAATTCCAGTATAAGCATATGCAGCATTGTTTTCTGTTAACATAAAACCAGTAACTGGAGATAGTGTGCCTAAGAAACTTTCTCTAGTTAAATTTTCATTTTGATGTTGAAATCCAAATAAAGCTGCTCTTTGTCCATCGTCGCTAAAATCAAACATTCCTGTATAAAAATTTAACTCATGCTCGTTAAAGTTTTCTTTCTTTTCTTCACTCATACATGGGAATGTCATTGAAAATAAAAAAAATATATTTAATATTATTTTTAGAGATTGTTTCATATTATTTAACCTAATTTATAAACACTTTTCTATAAATTAATAGACCTCCAAAAATGAATAAAATTAATGGAAATGTCCACAATAATAAATTTTTTTTATCAAACTCAGGATCATATACAATCCATTCACCGTATTGATTTTTTAAATAATCATAAATTTGTTTTTCTGATTTGCCTTCTTGTAATTTATTTTTGATAATTGTTTTCATGCTTAAGGCAAAATCTGATTGTGAATCATAAACTGACTGTCCTTGACAAATTAAACATCTTAGATTTTTAGAAATTTTATCAACTGTTGAAGAATTATTATTTGCCATTAGTAATTTTTGAAATGATAAAATTAAAAATAATATTAATAAAATAAATTTAATTAGTCTGATCATTTAATTATTTTTATAATTTCTAAAACATTATCCTTTGTTAAAGGACCAATGTATTTTCTAATCACTTTTGATTTATTGTTTAAAAGAAAAGTTTCAGGAACACCATAAGCTCCAAGTGAAATAGATATAATGCCATCTGGATCCGTTAAAATTTTTGAAAAAGGATTGCCTAATTCATTTAAAAATTTAATAGCATTATTTTTTTTATCTTTATAATTCAAACCAACAATATTTAAGTCTGTTTTTCCACTTAAATCCATAAGTACCGAATGCTCCAACCTGCAAGGAACACACCATGAAGACCATATATTTATTAATGTAAATTTATTATTTTCAATAATATCTTTGGAATTAAATTGTTCATTTGAAAATAGTTCAGTGCTTGTGAATTCCTCTAAACTTTTATTCTTTACTTCTTTTGGTGTGTAAAAATTAGGTTTATCTAGACCTATATAAAATACACTAAAAATGAACGTAAAAAATAATAATAAGATTAAGTAAAAAATATTTTTCTTCATGTGCTAATGCCTTTTAAATAAACTCAAAATCCCTCCAAATGAAATTAAACAAACTGATATCCAAATCCAAATCATGAATGGTTTTGTTTGATACCTAACATTAAAAATTTCTTCCCCTTTCAATAAATTTATAACCATAAACTTATCAAAAAAAGCAGTTGAAATTATATCTGCTTCACTTGTTAATATTTTTGGTTGGTTATAAATTCTAATTTCTGGATATAAAGAAATTATATTATTTTTTTCATCTTTTATTTCAAAATTTGCAATAACAGACTTATAATTTTCTTTATCAAATGTATTAATTTTTAAAAACTTTATTTTTTCTTTTTCATAAATTAATTCTTGTCCTATTTTCATATTTGCAGAAAATTCGCTAGAAAATAAACTATTAAATAGAATGCTTAATATAAATATACTAAATCCAAAATGTGAAATCGCTTGAGAAGCATTGTACTTCTTATTTAAAAATTCCTTTATCGTAACAAATAGTAAATATAATGAAGCTCCGCCTAAAATAGATGTAAACAAAATTTCTGATGAAGTTTTTTTAATTAAATAAAAAGATATAAGTAAGCAAATAATAAAATAAACAATCCTTGAATATTTTATTTTTTTATAACTATCTTTAATCCAATTTAACTTGGGTCCTATTGCCATAAAAATTAAAAATAAGGCTAAAAATGGAATTAGCAGTTTATTAAAAAATGGAGGACCAATAGAAATTTTTTCATTTACTATAACTTCTAAAAATATTGGATAAGTAGTTCCAATTAAAACAACGGATAAAAAATACATCATAAACCAATTATTAATTAATATTGATGTTTCTTTACTAATTAAAAAAAAATTTTTCTGTGATGTATTCTCTTTACGTTGATAAATAAAAAATAAAATTATAGATAAAATAATTAAAGAAAATAAAAATAATAAAATAAATATTCCTCTTTCTGGGTCATTTGCAAATGTATGAACTGAATTTAATATCCCAGATCTAACTAAAAAAGTTCCAATCATACTGAATGTGAATGTTGCAATAGATAATATTAAAGTCCATGACTTTAGAAGATTCCTTTTTTCTAAAACGATGACGGTATGAAGAAGGGCCGTTAAACATAGCCATGGCATTAAAGAAACATTTTCTACAGGATCCCAAAACCAAAAACCTCCCCAACCCAATTCATAATAAGCCCAGATAGAACCTAATAAAATTCCAATTGTTAAAAAAAACCATGTTGCCTGAATCCATTTTTTTATATGTATTGCCCATTCTCTATTAATATTATTTTGAACTAATGATGCCAAAGAAGCAGAAAAAATTATTGATGATCCAACATATCCTAAATATAAAATGGGAGGATGAATTGCTAGCGCAGGGTCTTGTAAAATTGGGTTTAAACCAAGACCCTCTTTTGGAACTGGAAACAAAAAGTTAAATGGGTTTGAAGTTAAGAGTAAAAATAAAAAAAATCCTGAAATAATAATTTGTTGAAAAAAAATAGAGAGTAATCTGTATTTGGTTGGTTGTTTTTTTGAAAAAATAATAAATAAAAAGATAAATAAAGTTAAAACCAATAACCAAAGCAACAAACTTCCTTCGTGATTACCCCACGTTCCAGTAATTTTATAAAATATTGGTTTTGTAGAATGTGAATTATTATAAACGGTTACATTGCTAAAATCTGAAATAATAAAAGAATAAACTAGAGATATAAAACTTATTACAACAGTAAAAAACTGCAAAAATAAAAATGAAAAAATATTTTGATTTATATTTTGATTATTTTTTTTTAAATAAAAAATTGAGTAGATAAGCAAACTTATTGAAATAACAAAACCTAATAAAAGTGAATAATACCCTATATGGCTTGAAATCACTTATTTGTCTCCAAAGCTTCCTTGACTTCTGGTGGCATATAATTTTCATCGTGTTTAGCTAATATTTTTTTTGCATTAAAAAAACTACGATCATTTAAATAACCTTCTGCAACAACTCCTTTTCCTTCTGAAAATAAGTTGGGTATAGCACCAGAATAAGTAACATTTATCTCATTTTTAAAATCAGTTATCACAAAACTAATTTCATTTTGACTTAATTTAATTGTTTCTTCTTTAACCATGCCTCCAACTCTAATTCTTTTTTTATTATCAATTTCAGGTAAATTTTTAATTTCTGTAGGAGAAATAAAGTAAACTACGTTTTCTTCTAATGATTTTAGGATTAAAAAAACAGATAGAGCTACAATTAAAAAAATAAATGATAAAAACAATAACCTTAATTTAACTTTTTTACCATACATGGTTAGTTAAAGTTAAATTTTTGAAACTGAATTACTTGCTAAAATTCCTTTGTATGTTTCTTGTGCTCTAACAGCTTGTTTCTTTTCAGAAGTTAAAGTTAAATATTTAGCATCAAATTTAATTTTTTCTTTAACAAGCTGAATTTTAATTACTGTGTATAGAGCTGTAAAACTAATCAATGTAAATGCAAATGCAGACCAAACATAAATCCCATAACCATTCATTGAAATAATGTCATTAATCATAATCTATCTAGTCCTTTATTTTTAATTTTTATCAGTTCTGTATTATATTTCATCAAAAAAATCAGAAGTGAGAACAGTGCAAATGCCGCAGTCATTAAAGCTAAAGGAAGCATCATAGAATGGTGTATTGAAGTCTTTGTAAATATACTTATTGAAGCTGGCTGATGTAATGTTGACCACCAATCAACTGAATACTTAATAATTGGAACATTTATGGCTCCCAAAATTGCAATCAATGACGTTATTCTATGAGCCTTTTCTCTGCCATCATAAATTCTCCAGGCCAAAATGTAGATAACATAAAATAAAGCTAATATTAACATCGATGTAATCCTTGCATCCCAAGCCCACCAGGTTCCCCAGGTTGGTTTGCCCCAAATAGATCCGGTTACCAAAGCAATTATATTAAAAACTAAACCGGATGGCGCTAAACTTTTTGCAATTAATATAAAAGATTTGTTTTTTAAAATTAGTATTACAAAAGATAAAATTGCAATTACTGAAAAAGTGCCTAGAGCTATCCATGCAGATGGTACATGAACATACATTATCCTTACAGAATGGCTTTGTATATAATCTTCGGGTGAAATAATTAACGCTTCGATTAAACCAATAGAAATTACAATTATAAAAACAAATAAAACATATTTTGGAGCTTTAGATGTTATTGAAAAAATCTTATTTGGCTCAAAATTTTTTAGCATTTAAGACTTATATCTATAAAAATTTGTTTTGTTGAATAATTTTTATGACTATTCCGATCAAGAATACTACAGAGGGAGATAAATAAGGGATAAAAATGTATCCTTGATCAGAATATAATTATTTATAAACTTAAGTTATGTCTAAGTTTTGAGTGAATTGTGTTAGAATATTGTCTATTTATTAATTTGAAGGCTTAAAATAGGTTGAACCCTTTTTTCCTGAAAATATCTCATTGATTAGAGGATGTTTTATGGGTTCTCCCGATTCATCAACTAACAAATTTTGTTCGGATACGTAAGCCTCATAGGTAACATCATCATTTTCAGCTAGAAGATGGTAAAAAGGTTGATTTTTTCTTGGTCTAACCTTTTTTGGTATTGATTGATACCACTCTTCTGAATTATTAAATTCGAAATCAACATCATAAATAACACCTCTAAAATCAAAGTGTTTGTGTTTTACAATATCCCCAATTGAAAATTTAGCTTTTTGAATACTCACAAGGTTAAATATGGATATTTAAATAAAAAAATCAATAAAAAAATTTAAATGTTTTTTCATTCTGTTAATATATTTTGGTGAACAAATCATTTATTAAATTTATCACTGATTTTGGACCTCTATTAGTTTTTTTAACTTTTTATTATAAGAGCGAAAAAAATTTAACTGTGGCAATTCCTCCATTCATAGTTGCAACATTAATAGCTTTAGCTGTTGTTTGGATTTTAGAAAAAAAAATACCAATGGTGCCTTTGCTTGGTGGAATATTTATTACTTTATTTGGTGGTCTTACAATATATTTTGATAATCCTATTTTTATTTATATTAAACCAACAATAATAAATATATTGTTTGGTCTAGCACTCTTATTTGGAAAATTTTTTACAAATGAACCAATTTTAAAAAAAATGCTTGGTAAATCGATGCAACTTACTGATGAGGGTTGGAAAATCCTAAACTTTAGATGGGTATATTTCTTTTTTGGTTTGGCACTATTAAATGAGATTATTTGGCGAACACAATCTGAAGAATTTTGGGTTAATTTTAAAGTTTGGGGAATATTGCCTTTGACACTTATTTTTACAGCTTTTCAAATATCAATAATCAATAAATATAAATTAAATGAATAAAAACTTAAAATTAGTAATAAATAATATTTATTCGGAAAAAAATTCTCAATTTTTTTTTGAAAAACATGAGTTAAAAATTGTATTAGACTTATATGCAAAAATGGTCTCTGAAGGCTCTTGGAAAGATTATGGATTAAATATTTCAAGCAAACAGGTAGGTTTCAGCGTATTTAAAAATGCCACTGAAAACGCGATGTATAAAATTTGTAAAAATTTTAAGCCTATAAAAAAAAATTTGAAATATTTGGTTACAGACTCTAGAGGAAAAATATTAAAAAACTCTAGTGAACTGAAAACTTTACTAAAAAATATTAATTGGAAAAAATTGTAAAACTATCTTCTTTGACCAAAAAGTCTTAGCAACATTATAAATAGATTTATAAAGTCTAGGTAAAGAGTTAAAGCTCCCATAACTGCTTTTTTACCCATTAGCTCGCCAGTATCAGAAGCAGCATACATATTCTTAATTTTTTGAGTGTCATATGCAGTTAGACCAACAAAAATTAATACTCCTAAAATTGAAATCACAAAATACATCATTGATGATTTTAGAAATATATTAACTAAAGATGCAATAATTATTCCAATTAGACCCATCATTAAAAAAGAGCCTAGCTTAGTTAAATCTCTCTTAGTTGTGTATCCATAAATACTCATGGCACCAAAGGTTGCAGAAGTTATAAAAAATACTCTTGCAACACTAACTCCTGTGTAAACTAATAATATCCACGATAAAGATAAACCCATTAGAGCTGCAAATATCCAAAAGACTGTTTGAGCTTTGGTTGCACTCATTTTATTTATTCCAAAACTCATGTAAAAAACTATTCCAAGAGGTGCCAACATTACAATCCACTTTAATCCAGAAAAGAACAGAGCATCTCCAAAGTTCGTAAATCCAGCTATAGCTCCACTAGCATCGGTTACTACTGACATTTTGAAAGAAAAAAGAGCTATAATTCCTGTTAACAGTACTCCTGTTGCCATATAATTATATACTTTTAACATGTAGGCTCTTAAGCCTTCATCCATTACAACAGTTGTTTGTGTGGCTTCTCTTACCTTGTTAAATATATTTTGTTTATTAAATTTCATACCGTTTATATAATAGCCTTTTACTATTTATTCAAGATATCATAAAAACCTTAAAAAATATTTAATATTTAATGAATTATAGAAAATTAGGCAATACAGATCTTGAGGTTAGTACTATTTGTTTAGGAACAATGACTTGGGGTGAACAAAACACTGAAGAAGAAGGTTTTGAACAAATGGATCATGCCTTAGAACAAGGAATAAATTTTTTTGATACAGCTGAATTATATGCGGTCCCCCCAAAAGAAGAAACATATGGAAAAACAGAAGAAATTATAGGTAATTGGTTTAAAAAAAAAAATAACAGATCTAAGATAATTTTAGCTACAAAAATTTCAGGACCTGGTCTTAGCTGGATTAGGGGCGGAGAAAATCAGTACGATAAAAAAAATTTAACAGAAGCAGTAAACCAAAGTCTAAAAAGACTCAAAACTGATTACATAGATTTATATCAATTACATTGGCCAGAAAGAAAAAGTAATTATTTTGGCAAATTGGGTTATGAACATAAGGACGATAGTGAATGGAATGATTTTGAAAATGTTTTAAACTCTTTAAATGAAATAATAAAATCTGGTAAAATTAAATACATAGGTCTTTCTAATGAAACTGCTTGGGGGTTATCAAAATTTTTAGAAACTTCTAAAACAAAAAATTTACCTAGGGTAATGTCTGTTCAAAATCCATACAATCTTTTAAATAGAACATATGAAATTGGTTTAGCAGAAACCTCCGTAAGAGAAAAAACTGGTCTGCTAGCTTATTCTCCTTTAGGATCAGGTGTTTTGTCAGGAAAATATAGAAATGGAGCTTTGCCAGATGGATCTAGAATGAAATTATTTGGAGATAACTTTCCAAGATATAAAACAAAAAATGCCAATAATGCTGTTGAAGAATATTATAAAATAGCAAAAAAACACAATCTTAATTTAGCTCAAATGTCATTAAAATTTTGTGAATTACAGCCTTTTATGACAAGTGTAATTATTGGTGCTACAACAATGGAGCAGTTGAAAACTGATATAGAAAGTGTAAATGTAAATATAAGTGATGAAGTTATTAAAGAAATTAATGAAGTTCAAAAAATTTATCCAAATCCATGTCCATAATTAACAAAACAATTATATTTTTCTTTAGTATTTTTATTTTTTCGTTAACTTATGTATCTGCTGAAGAATTAAAAAAAGTTGGTAAGTCTAAGGACTGGGAAACATTAGTTTTAATTAAAAATAATGAATTAACTTGTTTTGCTCAAACTAAACCTGTTCTGCAATCTCCTAAAACAAATAAAAGAGAAGCAAGACTTTTTGTATCGTTTAGACCCAATGATAAAGTTACCGATGAAATTAGTACAACATCGGGCTATGAATTTAATTCTCAAAATTCAATATTAGCTACATCTGGTAAAAAGAAATATAAATTTGATATTGCTCAAGATGGCTTTGCATGGATTTCGAGTAATAAAGTTGAAAAAAAAATGATTAAGACTATGAAAAAAGGTTCTAGAATAATGATCACAGCATACAATAAATCTGGATCTCAAACTATTGATCACTATTCATTATTAGGTTTTACAAAAGCTTATAATACTGCAAAAAAAAGCTGCACATAATTTTAGATGAAATCAAATAAACGAATTGTTCTCGCTTATTCAGGTGGGCTGGATACTTCAATTATTTTAAAATGGCTTCAAGAAAATTATAAAGCAAAAATTATTGCTTATACGGCTGATATTGGTCAAGAAATAGATAAAAAAAAAATAATTAATAATGCAAAAAAACTTGGTGTAAAAAAAATAATAATAAAAGATTTAAAAGATACTTTTGTTAGAGATTATGTTTACCCAATGATAAGAGGGCATGCAATTTATGAAGGAGTATATTTATTAGGAACTTCTATTGCAAGACCATTAATAGCAAAAGATCAAATAAGAGTTGCTAAAAAATTTAAAGCATACGCAGTTTCTCACGGATCAACAGGAAAGGGAAATGATCAGGTAAGATTTGAATTGGGATATCATTATTTTGGGCCAAAAATAAAAATAATAGCTCCTTGGAGAATTTGGAAACTTAAGTCTAGAACTGATCTAATTAATTATGCAAAAAAACATGGAATACCAATTCCAAAAGATAAGAAAGGAGCTCCACCATTTTCTGTGGATGATAATTTATTTCATACATCAACTGAGGGAAAAGTTTTAGAAAATCCAAAAAATTCAGCGCCTGAATTTATTTTTCAAAGAACAACTTCGCCTGAAAAAGCACCAAAAAAATCTTCTTTTATTACTATAGGATTTAAAAACGGTGACCCAGTAACTATTAATGGTAAAAAATTATCTCCTTCAAAACTTTTAGAAAGATTAAATTCTATTGGAGGGAAAAATGGGATTGGCAGAGTTGATCTCGTTGAAAATAGATTTATTGGAATAAAATCTAGAGGTATTTATGAAACTCCCGGTGGAACTTTATTAATGGTTGCTCATAGAGCAATCGAGTCAGTAACTTTAGATAAAGAAACTATGCATAAAAAAGATGAAATAATGACTAAGTATGCAGAGCTTATTTACAATGGTTATTGGTATTCAAAAGCAAGATTTAAACTTCAAAAAATTGTTGATCAAAAAAGAAGTAAAGTAAATGGATCTGTTAAACTTAAATTATACAAAGGCAATATTACAATTGTATCAAGACAAACTAAAAGTAATGCTTATTCAATGAAAAAAGTATCCTTTGAGGAAAATAAAACATTTAATAAATCAAATGTTGAAAGATTTATTAACTTCCATAAAAAAAAACTGAATAAATAATCTTTTATTTTTGGGCCTTTTTAAAACATTCTACGGTATTACTTAGCAAACATGCAATTGTCATAGGGCCAACACCGCCTGGAACTGGAGTAAGTGCTTCTGCAACTT
>CAZAGV010000035.1:2321-10555 GCA_964484975.1 uncultured Candidatus Pelagibacter sp. | reverse complement strand
TTATAATTGCGTCATCTTTTTCTTTTGACGATCTAAAAATTTGATCATTCCAATCTTTTCGTATCATTTTTTTATTTGTTGGAATTACAATTACTGGAAGTTTATAAATTTCAAAAAACTCTTCGGATTCAGTTGCCGCAGTTCCTGTACAGCCAGCGAGTTTTGAATAAAGTTTAAAATAATTTTGATAAGTTATTGATGCAAGTGTTTGGTTTTCGTTTTGCACTTCAACTCTTTCTTTAGCTTCAATGCTTTGGTGAAGTCCATCTCCAAACCTTCTTCCCGGTAATTGTCTTCCAGTTTGTTCATCTATTATAATAACCTGTGCATCTTTAACGATATAATCTCTTCCATTTTCATACAAATGGTTTGCCCTTAAGGCTTGATTTACATGGTGCACTAAATGTAAATTATCTGGATCATAAAAATTATTATTTTTTAAAATTCCAGCATTTGATAAAATTTTTTCTATATTATCTATACCTTGGTTAGTTAGTAAAACATTTTTATCTTTTTCATCAATTTCAAAATCTTCTTTTTTTAAATTTCTTATTAACTTATCTACAGCAAGATATTGATTTGTCTTGTCTTCTACTCCTCCTGAAATAATCAAAGGTGTTCTTGCTTCATCAATTAAGCACGAGTCTATCTCATCTACAATTGCATAGTTATGCCCTCTTTGAACCATAGATTCAAATGAAAATTTCATGTTATCTCTTAGATAGTCAAAACCTAATTCACTGTTTGTTGCATAAGTAATATCACAATTATAATTTAATTTTCTTTCTTCATCAGTTTGATCATTATTAATATAACCAGCTGTTAGACCTAAAAAATTATAAATTCTTTTCATATTTTCACAGTCTCTTTTTGCTAAATAGTCATTAACAGTAACTATGTGCACTCCTTTTTTTGATAATGCATTTAAATATGCAGCCAAGGCAATCGTTAAAGTTTTTCCTTCTCCAGTTTTCATTTCTGCAATTTTATTTTCGTGAAGAACAATTCCTCCAATAATTTGAACATCAAAGTGTCTTTCATTTGTCGATCTTTTTGACGCTTCTCTTACCAAAGCAAATGCTTCAGGCAGTATCTTGTCTAAAGAAGCTCCATTGTTAATTTGTTCCATTAATTCTTTGGTTTTTTGTGGGAAAGATTGATCATCTAACTTAATTATTTCTTTTTCCAAGTCATTAATTTTTTTTACAGTTTTTTTTAGTTTATCTAGTTCTTTTTGGTTACTAGATTTGATTATCTTTGATAAGAAATTTAGTGGATTGAGCATTTAATAAATATATTGTTTTATAATTTAAATATAGAGTTTAATATAGTAACTAAATTAAATTTTTAAATAGCATGGCAATTAATCTAAATAATTTATTTAATTCAATAAATAAAAACTCAAAAATGGGTGATTTTCAGGACCTCGAACATATAGATGGTTTGTCGATATCAACCACAAGTGCAAATTTATATTCAAAACAAAGAGATGATTTAGTTTTGTTTTATTTTAGAAACGGAGCCAATCATGCATCGGCTTACACGCAATCAAAATTAATTTCAGAAAATATAAAGTGGAATTTGAGAATCAATAAAAAAAAAATTAAAGCTTTATTAGTTAATGCAAGAAATGCAAATGCTTTTACTGGGAAAGATGGTTTTAAAGGTTTAAAAATTTTAGCTGATTGTTTGTCACAAGAATTAACTCTAAGGCAAAAAAGCGATGAAGAAATACCTAAAAAAATTGAATCAAATGAAATTTTGTTTGCATGCACAGGAACGATAGGAGAAATTTTTCCTACTGAAAAAATTAAAAAAAGCATTCCAGGTTTAATAAAAAAAATTAGATACACACAAAATAAATACGTATGGATGAAAGCATCCATGGGTATTTTGACAACCGACCTAAAGCCAAAACTTGCAATGGAAGAATGTTATATTGGGAATAAATTGGTAAAAATTTATGGAATTGCAAAAGGATCAGGAATGATTTTCCCAAATATGGCAACAACATTGGGATTTATATTTACAGATGCAACAATTTCCTCATCAATTTTAAAACAATTATTAAAAGAAAATATACAAAAAACATTTAATGCGATTTCCTGTGATGGAGATACAAGCACTAACGATATGGTTTCTATTTTTGCAACAGGAGAAATTGCAAACTCAAACTTAAAAAGTTTTAAAGATAGAAAATTATCTGAGTTTAATTCATCTTTATTTAATGTTCTCTTAAATCTTGCAAAAAGAGTCGCAGCAGATGGAGAGGGTGCTTCAAAATTTATTTCAATTAAAGTAAAAAATTGCAGAACAGAAGAGGATGCTAAAAAAATAAGTTTTTCAATTGCAAACTCACCACTCGTAAAAACAGCAATTGCGGGAGAAGATCCTAATTGGGGAAGAGTTATTATGGCAATCGGTAAAGCAAATGTAAATTTAAATCCAAATAAAATTTCAATTAAATTTGGAAATATAACAATTATTGAAAATGGCAAATTATCAAATTCTTATGATGAAACTGAAGCAGCAGATTACATGAAAGGTGAAAAAATTGATTTATTAGTAAATTTAAATTTAGGAAAAAAAGAATTTACTTCCTACACCATGGATTTAACAAAAAAATATATTGAAATTAATTCGGACTACAGAACTTAGAATAGTTGAAATTATTAATTTAATATTTAAATTACATAGTATGATAAAATATAAGTTATTATGCAAAAATTGCTCACAAGATTTTGATAGTTGGTTTGCATCATCAAAGGAGTTTGAGAAACTCAAAAAGTCAAAATATATAAATTGTCCTAATTGCAACTCTTTTAAGATTGATAAATCTTTAATGACCCCATCAATTATCAACAATAAAAAAGAAAATAATAGTTTAAATTTAAAAAAACATTCAAAAGTTAAAAAAAAATTAAAAGAATACAAAAATTTTATCAAAAAGAATTTTGAATATGTTGGTGACAATTTTACTTACGAGGCAAGATCAATTCACTATAACAATGAAAAAAAATATAAAGGTATTTATGGAAATGCATCTGAAAAAGATATTAAAGAGTTATCAGAAGAAGGAATTGAAACAGAAAATATACCTTGGATAAATGATAATGAAAATTAAATTTTCTTGAACTGAGTTATATAATTTACTGAGTTATCTTTTGTAATAATCCATTCATTTTTCAAAACATTAAAATTAACTCCTTTGATTTCTATTAATTTTAAGTTATTTTTTTTTCCATATTCAATTAATTCTTCAGGTTTTACAAACTTATTCCATTCGTGTGTTCCAATTGGCAACCATTTTAAAATGTATTCTGCTCCGACAATAGCAAAAATATAAGATTTAAGAGTTTTATTTAAAGTAGAGATAAACATCAGCCCATTTTTATTTAAAAGTAATGCACTTTTTTTTAAAAAAAGATTTAAATCATCTACATGCTCTACTATTTCCATATTTAAAATTACATCAAATTTTTTTTTTAAATTTATTTTCTCTGGAGATGAGCATAAATAATTAATTTTTAAGTTATTTTTGTTAGAATGATATGAGGCAACATTTATATTTTTTTGTGAAGCATCAATCGCAGTAACTTTTGCACCCAATCTACACATTGGCTCAGACAATAAACCTCCACCACAGCCAATATCTAGAAGTTCAATATTTTTAAAAGGTAGAAATTCAGACTTTATATTAAAGTGTGCAATGACTTTTTTCTTAATATAATTTATTCTTAAGGGATTAAACTTGTGTAAAGGCTTAAACTTGCCTTCTGTATCCCACCATTCATCAGCTATTTTTGAAAATTTTTCAATTTCTTTTTTATTTATAGTGCCCATAATTGATTGATAGTTGACATTACAATTAAGATGTATTTTATCAACATAATTTATTTAAATAGAAAAATTAAGATCAATGAAAATTGTAGTATTAAAATTTGGAGGGACCTCTGTAGGCTCAACAGATAGAATAAAAAAGGTTTCAAAAATAATTATTTCATACGTTCAAAAGAAATATAAGGTGATTGTTGTTTCTTCTGCAATGAGTGGAGTAACAAATGATTTAGTAAAAAAATCAAATAAAATTTCTAATGAATTTGCGTCAGATGAGTATGATGTTTTGGTTTCTGCTGGAGAGCAAATGTCATGTTCGTTGATTGCAGGACGGTTAAATCATTTAGGATATAAATCTAGGTCATGGCTGGGTTGGCAAGTTCCAATTTTGACAGAAGGAAAGCATTCTTGCTCAAGAATTCAAAAAATATATAAAAAAAATATTATTAAATATTTAAAATTAGGTGGGGTTCCTATTGTTGCAGGTTTTCAAGGCATTAATTCTGATAATAGAATAACTACTATTGGTAGAGGAGGAACTGATGCTAGCGCCATAATGCTCGCGAGATTTTTTAAAGCAGAAAAATGCATAATATATACAGATGTTGATGGAGTTTACACTACCGATCCAAATACAATAAAAAAAGCAAAAAAAATAAAAGTAATTTCATATGAAGAAATGCTTGAAATGGCATCGAGTGGAGCAAAAGTTATGCAACCACACTCAATTCAGGATGCTAGGTTAAATAGAATTGATATTGAAGTTAAATCCTCATTTAAAAAATCTTCAGGAACTTTAATTACAAAAAGAAAAAATATTTTTAGCAGTAAAATAATTCGAGGAATATCTTTTACAAAAAATGATGCAAAAGTAACTTTAATTGGAGTGAAAGATAAACCTGGTATTGCAGCTGCTATATTTGAGCCTCTTTATAAAAACTCTATAAATGTTGATATGGTTGTTCAAAATATATCGCCAAATGGAAAAGAAACAGACTTAACTTTTACAATTAAAACTGAAAATTTAAATAAAACTCAAAAGTTATTAAAAAAAAGCAAAAAAATTAGTTTTAGAAAAATTATTGTAGACAACAAAGTTTCAAAAGTATCTATTATTGGAGTTGGAATGATTACTACTCCGGGTGTAACTTACAGAATGTTTAATGCCTTAGCAAAAAAAAATATAAATATTATTGTAATTTCAACATCAGAAATTAAAATATCAGTATTAGTGAATAGAAAAGATTTAAATAAAGCAATAATAGCTTTGCACAAAGAGTTTAATTTAGAAAAATAAATCAAAATCATGAGTATTAGACCTTTCAGGGATATAAAGCGAAGAGTCACAAAAGTTATTGAAGTAGGGAATGTTAAAGTCGGTGGAAACAATCCAATTTCAGTTCAGTCCATGACAAATACTTTGACAAAAAATGTTAAAGAAACTTTAAATCAAATTAATAAAATCTCAGGAGTTGGAGGTGATATTGTAAGGGTTTCCTGCCCAGATGAAGAATCAACTAGCGCCTTAAAAGAAATCACAAAGCATTCTCCTATCCCAGTAGTTGCCGATATTCATTTTCATTTTAAAAGAGCTATAGAGGCTTCAGAGAATGGCGCAGATTGTTTAAGAATCAATCCTGGTAATATTGGTGATAAAAATAAAATTGCACAAGTTATTTCCTCAGCAAAAAATAATAATTGTTCAATAAGAATAGGAGTGAATTCTGGTTCATTAGAAAAAGATATCTTGGAAAAATTTAAAGAGCCCTGCCCTGAAGCCTTAGTAGAAAGTGCAATTAGAAATATTAAAATTTTAGAAGATTTAGATTTTTTTAATTTTAAAATAAGCGTTAAATCTTCAGATGTATTTTTATCTATAAAAGCATACAGAGAACTTTCAAAAGTTACAAACTATCCATTACACCTAGGAATTACAGAAGCAGGAAGCTTTATTCCTGGAAGCATAAAATCTTCTATAGGTTTAGGAAATTTATTATTAGATGGCATTGGAGATACAATTAGAGTTTCGCTTTCAGACGATCCAGTTGAAGAGATTAAAGTAGGTAATGAAATTTTAAAATCACTAAATTTAAGAAATAGGGGAATTAAGATAATTTCTTGCCCTTCTTGTGCTAGACAAGGTTTTCAAGTTATAGATACAGTTAGAATTTTAGAAGAAAAATTATCTCACATTAAAGCTCCAATAACACTTTCGATAATAGGATGTGTTGTTAATGGCCCTGGCGAAGCAGCACAAACTGATATTGGAATAACTGGAGGTGGCAAAAATAGCAACATGCTTTATTTAAAAGGGGCTCAAACTGAAAAATTAAGCAATAAAAACATTATTTCAAAGGTAGTTAAATTAGTTGAAAAAAAAGCTGAAGAAATTGAAACAAAGTAAAAATGATTCCAATAAAAAAAGTTCAAGAATTAATATTAAGACATAAAAATCTTGAAGGAGAATTATCTTCAGGGAATATAGATAAAAAATTATTTGCCACAAAATCAAAAGAATATTCTGACCTTAACGAAATAATAAACCAGGCACAAAAATATCTAGATTTTGAAAAAAATAAAAAGGATTTAGAAAAATTAATTGAGGATGTTAATAGTGACAAAGAAATAAAAGAAATAGCTAGGATAGAATTAGATCAGCTTATTAAAGACAATGAATTAAATGAAAAAAAAATTAAATTATTTTTAATTCCCAAAGATGATGCAGATTCAAAAAATGCAATAATTGAAATAAGAGCTGGAACAGGGGGTTTGGAGGCAAGCTTATTTGCATCAGATTTATTTAAAATGTATGAAAAAATTTCTCATAAAAAAAAATGGAATTTAGAAATAATTAGTATTTCAAAAAGTGAAGCTGGAGGTTTAAAAGAAGTAATAGCAAATATAAGGGGAAAGAACATTTACTCCCTTTTAAAATATGAAAGTGGTGTCCATAGAGTTCAAAGAGTACCCGATACTGAAACGCAAGGAAGAGTTCATACATCTGCGGCAACGGTTGCAGTATTACCCGAAGCAGAAGAAGTTGATGTAAAAATTGAAGAAAAAGATTTAAGAATTGATGTTTTTAGAAGCAGTGGCCCAGGAGGACAAAGTGTAAACACGACAGACTCTGCTGTCAGAATAACTCATATTCCAACAGGAATTGTAGTTAGTCAACAGGATGAAAAATCACAAATTAGAAATAGAGAAAAAGGATTAACAATTCTTAGATCTAGAATATATGAATCGGAAAGGCAAAAGATAGATGAAGCAAGATCAAAAGATAGAAGGAGCAAAATAGGAACAGGGGACAGATCAGAAAGAATAAGAACTTACAATTTTCCACAAGGAAGAGTTACTGATCATAGAATAAATCTTACTTTGCACAAACTTGAAGAATTTATGCAAGGAGAAATATTTGAAGAAATGATTGAAAGTTTAACTCTACAGGCACAAGAAGAGGAGTTAAGTAAATTAAAATGAAATATCAAGAAATACTTAGCGCAGGTTCTAAAATATTGAAATTAAATAACATAAAATCTTATTATTTAGACAGCGAAATTTTATTATCATCAACATTAAAATTAGATAGATCTCAATTACTTTTAAACCTGGACAAGAGAATAGAAAATCAAGAAAAAAAAATTTTTTTTAATTTTATAGAAAGAAGAAGAAAAAATGAACCTATAGCCTATATTACTGGTTACAAAGAATTCTGGAAAAATAAATTTAAAGTTAATAAAAATGTATTAATACCCAGACCAGATACAGAAACTATAATTGAGCAAGTCTTAAATGAATTAGACATCAATTCTTCAAAAAAAATTTTAGATATTGGCACAGGGTCTGGATGTATTATAATTTCAATACTTAATGAAAGGAAAAAATGCCTTGGTGTTGGTATAGATATTTCAAAAAATGCAGTAAAATTAGCAAAATATAATGCAAAAATACAACACATTGATAATAGAATTAAATTTTTAAACTCTGATATTGACAATTTTTATGGAGGCAAATATGATCTGATCGTATCTAATCCTCCTTACATTAAGCATTACGAAATTGATAGTTTGGAAAAAGATATTAAAAACCATGAGCCTAAAGTTTCTTTGGATGGAGGAATTGATGGTTATAATAAAATTAGGCTCATAATAAAAAAAAGTTCAACTTTGATAAAAAAAAGAGGCAAGTTATTTTTGGAATTAGGAATAAATCAAACAAGAGAAACTTTAAAAATTTTAAACTTAAATGGTTTCTATAAAACTAAGGTAATTAAAGACTTGTCTAGCAAAAACAGATGTATAGTTTCTACAAAAATTTAGAATATAAGCTTAATTAATGAGGAATTTTAAGAACAATTTCAGAAGAAATAGATATAAAAATCATTCAAATAGAAATAA
>CAZAGV010000035.1:0-2221 GCA_964484975.1 uncultured Candidatus Pelagibacter sp. | reverse complement strand
AGATATCATAAATGATTTCCAAAATGGTTCAAATTTTATTAGAAAAAATGCTGGAAGAAATAACCATAATGCTTCTAAGCTTATAGAAAAGTACTCCAACTTAGCAAGAGAAGCTCTTTCAAACGGTGATAGGATCTTGTCAGAAAACTATTTTCAACATGCTGAGCACTTTATAAGAGTTCTTGAGGAAAAGGATGTCCAGTTTAATAAAGGCCAAATACCAAAAGAAATAGTTAAAGTTAAGGAAAAAACAAATCAAAATCAAAATAATACAAATAATATAAATTCAGAATCATTAGAACCAGCAACTCCTACAGAGAGCTAATTAATTTTGATTTCAATACATTTAATTTAATTTTACTAACTTCAAAAAGTTCTCTTTCTTTATTTTTAAGAATTTTACCTGAAGGTAATTTTAATGTTTGTGAATTTACTTTTTTACCATTAATAATTACTTCATAGTGCAGATGTGGTCCTGTTGACATTCCTGTTGATCCCACATATCCAATTGTCTGTCCTTGTTTAACTCTAACCCCCTCTCTTATTCCACTTGCAAAATTTTTTAAGTGAGCATAGACCGTAGAGTAAGTCGAATTATGTTCGATTTTTATACAATTTCCACCACCACCACACCATCTAGCTCTTATAATTTTTCCATCTCCAGATGCCATAATAGGAGTTCCTTCAGGTGCAGCAAAATCTGTGCCTCTGTGCATTTTATTATATCCAAGTATTGGATGTTCACGCATACCAAAGCTTGATGAAAGTCTTGCTCCATTAATAGGGGTTTTCATTAAACTTTTTTTTATACTCCTGCCTGCAGGATCAAAATGTTCATAGCCATTTTTTGTTTTAAAAATATATAAATTATTTTCATTACCTTGCAAAATTAAGTTAGCATATAAAATTTTTCCAGTATCTAAAACTTTGTTGTCTGAATCCAAAAAAATTTCATATATAATTTGAAAACTATCATTTTTCCAAATGTCTCTTTGAAAATCAATTTGAAATCCATATATTCTTGCAAATTCAATTATAATATTTGGTTCTATTCCTTTATTAATAGCACTAGAATACAAACTATTTGTGATGATTGACTCTTTATAAACAACTATTCGATTTAAATTTTTATTTATTTCTTTATGTTCAAACTTATCTAAATTTTCTTTTCTATCAAAAACAAAAGTTTTTGTTTTTGATTTCTCAATTGATATTTCCAAAACTTTAATTGGCTTAGAATTATTTATTTTAAATGATATTTTCTGACCTCTATATAATTTATTGACAAATTTAAATTTTGATAGTTTGCTCACCACCATTTCTTTTTCTGTTGGAGGCAAGTTTAATTGTTGTACAATTTTTTCAAATGTATCTCCTTTTTCAACTTCAAAATCTATATAACTAAATTTAGGATTTAAATTTTTGACTATTAAGTGTAATGATTTTTTTAAATAGGAATTATTTAAAAAATCTATTAAATGATTTTCATTATTTTTTTTATTAATGGAGTAAAAACTTGTTATTAAAATTGTGAAAAGTAATAAAAAAATTAATAATATTAGATAAAGATTATTTTTTATTATCTTATGTAAATATAAATTAGTTTTTTGCATTGGACTAGAAGTAGCAAAAAAACATTGATTTTTGTATGTTTTTTGACTTTTTTTCTACATCTAATTACTTGATTTCCTTTTAATTTATACTATAAGCGTCACACTCAACATAGAAAAGTTGTTTATTATTAGGCTTTATAGGCCTAATTAGCTATTTTATTAGTAAAAATTTAAGAAGAGAAGTGTGGACGGTTAAGGTTACCAAAATTTGTCGTACACACTTCAACATTATATAAATTTTATTCTTAGAATTTATATAGAAGCTAGTGTGCGCCGTTTTTAAACTTGAGAGTTTGATCATGGCTCAGAACGTACGCTGGCGGCACGCCTAATACATGCAAGTCGAACGAAGTAGCAATACTTAGTGGCAGACGGGTGAGTAACATGTGGGTATCTTCCCTTTGGTGAGGAATAACACGAGGAAACTTGTGCTAATACCTCATAAGTCTTTACGGAGAAAGCTTTATGCGCCAATGGATGAGCCCGCACTTGATTAGTTTGTTGGTGGGGTAATGGCCTACCAAGACTGTGATCAATAGCTGATTTGAGAGGATGATCAGCCACATTGGGACTGAGACACGGCCCAAACTCCTACGGGAGGCAGCAGT
>CAZAGV010000034.1:0-10878 GCA_964484975.1 uncultured Candidatus Pelagibacter sp. | reverse complement strand
AAAAGGGCAAGGATTTTAAGTCCTTTGTGTCTACCAATTTCACCACGAGGGCATTAATGCTTTTAATAAACATTTTTTTTCTAATTTACAATCTTTATATCCTTGTTTAACTACGTTTAAATATTTTTCAGTTGGATATCTAAACTTAGTTTTTTTAACCATCGTATAAGTCATTATTTTTTTTCCATAATAATAAAAATAATGTTTTTTATATAAAGCTGGATAATCCTCATAAATATCTAGTTTTTTTTCATCACTTTTAGAAATATCAAATAATCCACCTGAAACTAATGAATTTTTTTTTGGTTCAATGTCAGCAGCCCTATATTTGCTTCTAAAAGTTAATCGAAAATCTTTTAAATTTATTTTTTTTAAAAATTTACTGTCTTTACATCTTCTTTTCATTTGAAAATGATTAAGATTACTCCCGTAGGCAAAATAAAGCATTTTAATCTCTATTTACTATTTCTATTTTTTTTTCTTTAACAAATTCTAATATTTGTGAATTACAAACATCAATTTTTTTTTTATCTTCGGATCTAATTACGATTGAAACCCCTAATTTACCTGCTTGAAAGAATGGATAACTTCCGATTTCAACATCTCTATTATTGTCCTGAACTTTAGTCAAAGAGTTTGCTATTTCGCTTTCAACTGTTCTTAGGTTTATTGTATGACTTAATATAGGTTCTCCCCCAACAATATCATTTTTTAAACCTCCCAACATAGATTTTAAAATTGAAGGTACTCCAGGTAAACAAAAAACATTTTCAACATTAAAACCTGGTGCTCCACTAGTTGGATTTGATATTAATTTTGCATTTTTTGGCATCCAAATCATTTTTTGTCTACCTTCATTAAATTCTCCAGATTTGTAATATTTTTCAAGAAGTTTATAACCTTCTTTATGTATTTCGTATTCAAGATTAAATGCTTTAGCAATAGATTCAGCAGTAATATCATCATGAGTTGGGCCTATGCCTCCTGTGGTAAAAACATAATCATATATTTTTCTTAAATGATTTACTGAATTAATAATTGTTTCTTCGACGTCAGGAATTACTTTAACTTCTTGAACTTTAACTCCAATAGAATTCAACCATAGTGCTAATGTGCTTGTATTGGTATCTTGCGTTCTTCCAGATAAAATTTCATTGCCTATGATCAATATTGCTGCATTTACTTTTGTTTTTTTAGACATTTCCTATATATTTTTTGAATATGCAATTTACCAAGTCTTTAATTAAAGGCAAACTTGTAAAAAGATATAAAAGGTTCTTTGCTGATATTAAAGTAAATAAAAAAGTTATAACTGCACATTGCCCCAATACAGGTTCAATGATGGGGTTATTAGACATAAATAATGATGTTTGGATTTCAAAAAATGATGATCCAAAAAGAAAATTAAAATATACATTAGAAATAATTAAGGCAAAAAACAATCTTGTTGGTGTTAACACACATTTGGCAAACAAAATAGTTGCGGAAGGACTTAAAAATAACTCTTTCAAAGAGTTTGATAATATAAAAAATATCCAACCAGAAGTATTTTATAACAAAGAAACTCGTTTTGATTTTTTAGTCAGCAAAAATAATAAAAAAATATTTATAGAAGTTAAAAATGTTACCTTGTTTAGAAACAATAAAGATTCTGAGTTTCCTGATGCACCTACGTCCAGAGGAACAAAACATATAAAAGCATTGATGGATGCTTCAAAAAAAGGCTTTAAAGCATATGTTTTATTTTTAGTACAGATAGAAAATATGAAATATTTTAAAATAGCAAAAGATATAGATAAGGATTATTATGCAAATTATTTAATAGCAAAAAAATCTGGAGTTCAATTTCTTGCATACAGATGCAAAATTGATACTAAACAAATAAAAATAGATAAAAAAATAAAAATTATCGATGAGTAATTATACTGAAAAATTTGAGAAAATGCGGGCCGCTGGAAATCTGGCTGCTAGAACTTTAGATATGTTAACTGATCATATAAAACCAGGTATATCAACAAATGAGCTGGATAATCTTGGATATGAATTTATAAAAGACCATGGAGCATATTCTGCGCCACAATTTTATAGGGGTTTTAATAAATCTTTATGTACTTCATTAAATCATGTTGTTTGTCATGGAATACCATCAGACAGAGTTTTAGACGAAGGTGATGCAATTAATATTGATGTAACTGCAATATTGGATGGCCATTATGGTGACACAAGTAGAATGTATACTGTTGGTGAAGTTTCAATTAAATCTAAAAATTTAATCGATGCAACTTATAATTCTATGATGAAAGCAATCAATATTTTAAAACCGGGATTAACTTTGGGAGATATTGGTCACGAAATCCAATCACATGTCGAAGAAAAAGGTTTTAGTGTTGTAAGAGATTTTTGTGGTCATGGAATAAGTACTGCATTTCATGAACCTCCAAATGTTTTACATTATGGTAAAAAAAATACAGGAATTAAGGTTTATCCAGGAATGACATTTACAATAGAGCCAATGATTAATTTTGGAAAATATGATCTAAAAGTACTAAATGATGGATGGACAGCTGTTACCAAGGATAAATCGTTATCAGCACAGTTTGAACATACTGTAGGAATCACTGAAAATGGATATGAAATCTTTACAGAATCTGCTAAAGGTTATTCTAAGCCTCCATACAAATAATTAATGATTAATAGATATTCAAGAAAAGAACTCACAAGTATTTGGTCTGAAGAGAACAAGTATAAAATTTGGCTTGATGTAGAAATAGCAGCAGCTCAAGCAATGGAAAAATTAGGACAAATTCCAAAAGGAGTTTCTTCAACAGTTAAAAGAAAAGCAAAAATAAATGTAGATAGAATTCATGCTATAGAAGCAAAAGTTAAACATGACGTAATAGCTTTTCTTACATCAGTTACAGAAAAAGCAGGTATTAATGCTCGTTATCTTCATCAAGGAATGACTTCTTCAGATGTACTAGACACAAGTTTTAATATTCAATTAGTTCAATCAGGAAAAATATTATTAAAAGATATAGATTTAATTTTAAAAGTATTAAAAAGACAGGCAAAAAAACATAAGTTCACACCTTGTATTGGAAGAAGTCATGGAATTCATGCAGAACCAATTACTTTTGGATTAAAATTGGCGTCATTCTATGAGGAATTTAAAAGAAATAGAAAAAGATTAGTTGATGCAATCGATGAAGTTTCTAGCTGTGCTATTTCAGGAGCCGTAGGAACTTTTGCTAATATAAATCCAAATGTAGAAAAACATGTTGCAAAAAAACTTGGTTTAAAAATAGAACCAATATCTACTCAAGTTATACCAAGAGATAGACATGCATTTTATTTTTCTGTTTTAGGAATTATTGCTGGATCAGTTGAGAGAGTAGCAACTGAAATTAGACACCTTCAAAGATCTGAAGTTTATGAACTTCAAGAATTTTTTTCGAAAGATCAAAAAGGATCTTCTGCAATGCCTCATAAAAAAAATCCTATTCTAAGTGAAAACTTAACAGGACTATCAAGAATGGTGAGAAGTTATGTAACGCCTGCTTTAGAAAACATAGCACTTTGGCATGAAAGAGATATTTCGCATTCTAGCGTTGAGAGAAATATAGGTCCTGATGCAAATATTACTTTAGATTTTGCTTTAAATAGATTGTCAAATATTTTAGATAAAATGATAATTTATCCAAAAAAAATGATTCAAAATATTAATTTAACAAAAGGTTTAATATTCTCTCAAGAAATAATGTTGGAACTTACAAAAAGTGGATTAAGTAGAGAAAAATCCTATAAAATTGTTCAATCATATGCAAAAAAATGCTTCTCTGAAAATACAAATTTGTTTGATTTAATATCAAAAGATAAATTTATAATGAGCAAAATCAGTAAATCTAAATTAAATTCAATATTTAACTACTCTTCTCATTTTAAAAATGTAAATTTAATTTTTAAAAGAGTGTTTAAATAATGAAAAAAGGTAAAAAACTTTACGAAGGTAAAGCAAAAATAATTTTTGCTACAAGTGATAAAAATGTAGTAATTCAGCATTTTAAAGATGATGCAACTGCATTTAATAATCAGAAAAAAGCAAATATAGAAGGAAAAGGAATTCTAAATAATAGAATTTCAGAACACATACTAAAATCTCTTACAGAAATAGGCATTAAAAATCATCTTATTAAAAGATTAAATATGAGAGAGCAACTTGTTGAATTGGTAAATATTATACCAATTGAATTTATAATAAGAAACATTGCAACCGGATCTTTAACTAAAAGACTGGGAATTGAAGAAGGTACAATTTTAGACTATCCATTAATTGAGTACTGTTTGAAAAATGATGAACTTGGTGATCCAATCGTTTCTCGTGAACATATATTAAATTTCAAGTGGCTTAACATAGTTGAATTAAATCAAATCAATGAACAATGTTTAAGAATTAATGATTTTCTTCAAGGTGTATTCAGAGGAATAGGAATTAAATTAGTTGATTTTAAAATCGAATTTGGAAAAGCAAAATCAGATGAAAAAATAATATTGGCAGATGAAATAAGTCCTGATACCTGCAGGCTATGGGATCAAGAAACAGACAAAAAACTGGATAAAGACAGATTTAGAAAAGATTTAGGTGGTGTAGTTGAAGCCTATCAAGAAGTAGCTAGAAGACTTGGAATCCTTCATGAACAATCAAATATAAGACCAATAAAATTTTCTAAGCCAACAGCGGTTAAAATTAAAAAAAATAAATGAAAGTAAAAGTAATTGTTACTCTAAAAGATGGAGTGCTTGATCCTCAAGGCAAAGCTATACAACAAACTTTAAATGGAATGCACTTTTCTGATGTAAAGCAAGTTAGACAAGGAAAATATTTTGATATTGAAGTTAATATAGAAGATGAAAAAAAAGCAAAAGCTAAAGTTGAAGAAATGTGTAAAAAACTTTTAGCTAACCTAGTAATTGAAGATTATAAAATTCTATAAAATTAATGAAGTCATCTGTAATAATTTTTCCTGGATCCAATTGCGATAGGGATATGGATGTAGCATTAAAAAAATTTGGTTTTAAAAACCAAATGGTTTGGCATAATGATCCTGAGATTCCTAAAAGTGATTTAATTGTATTACCCGGAGGTTTTTCTTATGGGGATTATTTAAGATGTGGAAGTATAGCTGCAAAATCAAAAATAATTAAATCTGTAATAGATTTTGCTAATTCTGGTGGTTTGGTAATTGGCATATGCAATGGTTTTCAAATTTTAATTGAAACTGGGCTTTTACCTGGTGCATTATTAACCAACAAATATTTAAAATTTATTTGTAAAAATGTTTTTGTTAAACTTAACAAAGACGAGAGTAAATATTTTAAAAATATAAAAAAAAATGTTTTAGAACTGCATATTGCTCACAACGATGGTAATTATTTTTGCTCTAAAGATGAATTAAAATCTTTAGAAGATAACAATCAAATAGCTGTAAACTATTGTGGACAAAATGGCGAAGTTACTGAACAATTTAATCCAAATGGGTCTATTAATAACATCGCTGGAATATTTAATAAAAATAAAAATATAATTGGAATGATGCCTCATCCTGAAAGAATGATAGACAAATATCTTTCGAGTAATGATGGTAATTTTTTCTTTGAAAACTTAATTCAAAATTTAAAATAATGGAAGTTAACGAACAAATTGCAATAGATCATGGCTTAAAAAAAGAAGAATTTAGTAAAATTTGTGATCTACTAAAAAGAAAGCCAAACCTTACAGAACTTGGAATTTTTTCCGCTATGTGGAACGAGCATTGTTCATACAAATCATCAAGGCTTCATTTAAAAAAACTTAACACTAAAGGAAAAAAAGTTATTCAGGGACCGGGTGAAAATGCTGGTGTAATTGATATTGAAGATGATGATGCAATAGTTTTTAAAATAGAAAGTCATAATCATCCTTCATTTATTGAGCCCTATCAAGGAGCAGCAACTGGTGTTGGTGGTATAATGAGAGATGTTTTTACAATGGGTGCAAGACCTATTGCAAATTTAAATTCTATTCATTTTGGTTCACCACAACATCCTAAAACAAAAAATTTATTAAGGGGTGTTGTTAAAGGCATTGGAGGTTATGGAAATTGTATGGGTATTCCAACTGTTGGTGGTCAAACAAGCTTTGATGAGTCTTATAACGGAAATATTTTAGTTAATGCAATGACTTTGGGGTTAGTTAATAAAAACAAAATTTTTTATTCAAAAGCTGCAGGTATAAATAAACCAGTAATATATGTTGGGTCAAAAACTGGTCGTGATGGAATTCATGGTGCTAGCATGGCATCTGCGATTTTTGATGATAAAATTGAAGAAAAAAAACCAACAGTTCAAGTTGGGGATCCTTTTACAGAAAAATTACTTTTAGAAGCGTGTCTTGAGTTAATGGCAGGAAAATCAATTATATCTATTCAAGACATGGGTGCTGCAGGATTAACATCTTCTAGTATTGAAATGGCTTCAAAAGGCAATTTAGGTATTGAGTTAAATCTAAACAAAGTTCCATGTCGTGAAGAAAAAATGACGCCTTATGAAATTATGCTTTCTGAAAGCCAAGAAAGAATGTTGATTGTTTTAGAGAATGGAAAAGAAGCAGAGGCAAAAAAGATTTTTGATAAATGGAATTTAGATTTTGCTGTTATTGGAAAAACTACTGATACAAAAAAAATAGAATTATTTTTTAATAACAATAAAGTTGCAGAAATTCCAATCAATATATTGGCAGAAAATGCACCTGTTTATGATCGAAAGTGGAAAAAAACAAAACTTCCACAAAGAATAAAATTTAATAAAGATGATTTAAAAAAATTAAAAATTACTGAAGTTCTTAAAAAAATATTAAGTTTGCCTAACATTTCAAGTAAAGAATGGATCTGGCAACAATACGACCATACTGTGATGGGAGATACTATTCAAAAGCCTGGATCTGACTCTGGTGTGGTAAGAGTCCATGGAACTAATAAAGCAGTAGCAACATCTGTGGATTCATCAGCAGTCTATTGTTACGCCCACCCTCTTACTGGAGGAAAGCAAGTTGTTTGTGAAAGTTGGAGAAATTTAATTTCATGTGGATCTAAACCAATTGCTATTACCAACTGCTTAAACTTCGGTAACCCTGAAAAAGAAAAAAATATGGGTGAATTTGTTGAATGTGTTGAAGGAATTAATGAGGCAAGTAAATTTTTAGATTATCCAGTGGTTTCAGGAAATGTATCTTTTTACAATGAAACAAAAGATAAAGGAATTAAGCCTACTCCTGTAATTGGAGGTGTTGGTTTAATTAAAGATTACAAAAAAATGATAACTATGAACCTTAAAAACAATGAAAATTTAATTTTGGTTATTGGAAAAACTGAGGGTCACTTAGATCAAAGTATTTTTGCAATAAACATTTTAAATGAAAAAAAAGGCCCTCCGCCAGTTGTTAATTTATTTAACGAAAAAAATAACGGTGAAACAGTTTTAAAATTAATGGGAGAAGGTTTAATTAATTCTGCTCACGATGTGTCATTAGGTGGAATTATCACAGCAGTTTCAAAAATGGCAATAAAGGGCAAAAAAGGCTTTAAACTTAATAAACTTAAAGTTTTAATGAGCAAGTTTGATTATTATTTTGGAGAAGATCAAGGAAGATATCTAATTGAAATTGAACCAAATAATCTTTCAAAAGTAAAAAAGATTTTAGAGGATAATTCTGTACATTATGATGAAATTGGAATTGTAACTGAAAATGAGATAATAGTAGATAAAGAGCCAATTCTACATATTGACGATTTAATTGAATCTAATAAAAATTGGTTAGAACATTATATGGATAAATAATATGGCAATGGATTTAAAAGAAATTGAAAAATTAATTAAAGAAGCAATGCCAGAAGCAAAGATAGAAATTCAAGATTTAGCTGGCGATGGTAATCATTATTCTGCTACAGTTACGTCATCTACATTTGCAGGAAAAAGTAAAATTGAACAACATAAAATGGTATATAATTCATTAAAAGGAAAAATGGGAAATGAGTTACATGCTTTAGCAATTAAAACAAAGGAGTAATATGGACCAACAAATAAATGATTTAATCAGTAAAGAAATAGAAACCAATGAAGTTTGTCTTTTTATGAAAGGAACGCCTGATGCTCCTCAATGTGGTTTTTCAATGGCTGTTTCTAATATGCTAAAGATTTTAGAAGTAAATTTTAAAGGCGTTAACGTTTTAGAAGACGAAAAACTAAGACAAGGCATAAAAGAATTTAGTGATTGGCCAACAATACCTCAATTATATATTAAAAAAGAATTTGTTGGTGGTTGTGATATTGTAAAAGAAATGTATGAAAATGGAGAACTAACAAAAGTTCTTGAAGAAAAAAATATTAATTTTAAGAAAAAAAATTAATTTTTATATAGTATAGGAAAAAGTGCCTTTTTCTATCTTTTCTATGTTTCTATAAGCTTCAAGCTCTTGCTCTAATAACCTATTTTTTTCTTTAAAATCTTCTAGTTCTTGATTCAAAACTGTTATTGTATTAATTAATTTTTTTTGCCTGTTTATTTTATCTTTAAGTAAATATGTTAAATATTTTTTTTCATCCTTAAAATTTTTAAAACTTTTTAATCTCATATACCAAAAAAATAATTTGTTTTATTTTTCTTCAAATTTATTACTTTCACTGCTAATTTTTTATTGTCAGATATAACTATTTTTAACTCCTTTTCTAAAATTTTATTAGTTTCTATCAATTCTTCAATTTTTTTCTGAAGGACTATAATAGTATTTTCTAGCTTTTCTTTTTCTACAGACATTTCAGATTTTAAATATTTATTTTCATTGAGAAGACCCGCAATTGGTTCTGGGTATACGTCTGTATAATGTTCCATAATTTAATTCACAATTCTCATTCTAGTTTTAATGTAACTTGGATCCGACCCCCTTTTGCATAAAGTTATGAGTGGATGCAAAAGGAGGATTTGCAAGTTCTTGGACTACACCACGTAGTCCACTTGCATTGTCGGATTCGGCTAATTGTAAAAAAAAAGTCATTGAAAATAAGATTGTAACTATAAACAATATTATATTTCTATAAAAAATTTTTTTTTTAGCCATGAAATAAGTTTAATTATTTAAAAAGATATTTTTTTGATTTGAGTCAATTAATTTCAGTATTGATTTAAATCAAAATAAATCAAAAAAAATTATAAAAATTAAGAAAATTTTTTCAATAATTTAGGTAAAATGTCAATAATGTCTTTTGCAGTTAAATTTTTATTAATTTTCATTGCAGCTTGTGAGTGAAGCCAACAACCTAAAACAGCAGCATTTAATGCTTTATATTTTTGTGCTAATAAACTGGCAATTATTCCTGCTAGTACATCTCCAGAACCTGCTGTAGCCAAATAAGGAGAAGAAAAATAATTTATATATGTTTTACCTGTTTGATTAGAAATTACAGTATCGTTACCTTTAAATAAGACAGTAGAGTTTGTAAGAGAAGCAGCAGAGATTGTATCATTTATTTTATTTTCTGAAGTTTTAAATATTCTTTTAAATTCTCCAAAATGTGGAGTTAAAATTGTTTCTGCTCTTCTAAATTTTAATAAAGAAAAAAATTTCTTTAAATTTTTTTTGATTAAAGAAAAACTTGAAGCATCAATTACTAATTTATTTTTACTTTTTAACAATAGTTCAAGAATTTTAGAGCTTTCACTATTAATTTCTAAACCACATCCAAATAAAAATGTAGAATTTGTTTTTTTGATAATTTTTTTAATATCGTTAATGTTTGAATATGAGATTATTAATTCTTCCAAAGCATGGGATTTATAAAAATTTATATTTTTTTTATTAACTAATAATTTTACAATTCCAGCACCTGTTCTTAATGCTATTTGACTAGCTGCTAATGTTGCAATCTTAGAAGCCCCAATCATTTCACTACCACCAAAGATAAAAAGTTCTCCGCGACTGTATTTGTGTTTATTTGAAGAAAGAGTTTTTATTTTTTGAGGCCTTATTAAATTAATTTTAGTTTCATCATCTAGATTGGCAAGTCCTATTTCCAAAATTTTAACTTTTTTAGATAGGTCTTTGCCTGGTTGCAAAACATGACATGGTTTTAATCTATGAAAGGTTAAGGTAATATCTGCTTGAATTGCAAAATTGCTGATTTTTCCTGTATCACAATAAACTCCAGATGGCACGTCTATTGCAATTTTAGGAAAAGACTTAGAATTTATTTCGTTAACTATTTTTTTTAATTTGATTGAAAATTTTTTATTAAAATTAAAACCAAACAATGCATCAACAAATAAATCACAATTTATTAAATTTAATTTGTTTTTTATTATTTTATTGTTTTTTAATTTATAATAAGCTTTTTTAGAATCCTTACTTTTTGCAAAACCAATTGGTGCAAAGATTTCTACTTTAATATTTTTTTTTAATAGATTGTTTGCGATTAAAAGTCCATCACCTCCGTTATTGCCTGGTCCACATAAAACCACAACATTTTTTGGTTTATAATTTTTTAATATAAATTTTGAGCACAGGCTTGCTGCTTTTTGCATTATACTAAAACTATTTTTTTTTAAGAATGAAAGATTTTCAGATTTAATAATTAAATTTTGATTATAGATTTTATTATTTTTAAACATTGTGATTAACTTAGTTCAAACATGCATCTGTCAAATATTACTGAAAGTTTAATATTTGTTCCTTTGTCTACATTGAGGTTGATTTTTGTAAAATTTTTATCGAACTCTATATTTTTTAGCAGTATTAAAACCAGCCATATATGCTCTTGCTCTTCCTATCGGTCTTTTAAAACCTTTTTTTT
>CAZAGV010000033.1:3666-11012 GCA_964484975.1 uncultured Candidatus Pelagibacter sp. | reverse complement strand
GGAAATAATTGTAATAGATAATATTGTACATAATCGATTATTACCTTGGTATCATTTAAATATGATGAAAAATTTATTTAAAAATGAGGATATCACTCATTTTATATACTTAGAGGATGACATCTTAATAGATAGAGATAATTTTAATTATTGGATAAATAGTAGAAAAATCTTAAAAAAATACAATCTAATTCCAGGATTTATTAGAACTGAAATTAATGAAATAGATAATCAACTTTATGCTATCGACTTTGTAAAAAAAAAATTATTATAAAAATTTACCTAAAATTAAAGTTAATAAAAATTATTCATTTGTAAATCATAATTACCCTTATCAAGGTATGTATCTTTATGACAGAGAACTTATGAATGAACATCTCTCCGGTCCATCAAGTAACCCTGATTGTGGACACGGAGCTTTTGATACAAATTATATCAATCCAAAAATGATAAATCTCGATTTAATGGCTAAAGCAAATATTGGTTTAACTTACCTAAATGTGCCAGAGGGTTTTTTTAATAGAATGGTTACCTTGTATAATAAAAGTGAAAAAGAAATTGATAAAAAATGCCTGATAAAACATTTATCTAATAAATACTCGAACACAAAGTCTTGGTTTGGAAATATTAAGGTTAAAGAAGCAATTTATTGATTTAGTTTAATGATTGATCAAATTTATATTTATCATCATCTAGGATTAGGTGATCATTTTCATTGTAATGGCGTTGTAAGATATCTTCTTGATAATAAGTATAAGGGTAAAAAAGTAAACTTATTTGCAAAGAAAAAATATCATGAAATGGTAAAATTCATGTACAGAGATTTAGATAATTTAACAATTATACCAATTTCAGATAATGAAAAAAATGAGGAACAAGAGGTCAAAAAATTTATTAAGCCAAATGATGTGATTGAAAAAATTGGTTTTGAATATTTTCTGACAAACAAAGATAAAGGGTTAACCATAGACATGCTATTTTATGATCAATACAATATAGATTATAATAAACGATTTGAATTAACCTATTGGAAAAGAGATCACGCGAATGAGGAAAAGTTATTTAATACTTTAGTAAAAAAAAAAGATTTTATTTTTATTCATGATGATCCTTCTAGAAATTTTAATATTCCAGATAAAAATATAAAAAAAAATTATCAAATAATTAGGAATTCATATGAATATAGTATACTCGATTATTGTAAAATAATTGAGAAAGCAAAAGAGATACATGTAATGGAAAGTTCTGCAAGATGTATGATTGAATATCTTAACACAGAAAGATCTGATCATTATCTTTATAATTTTAAAGGTGGCCCTTGGAAAAGTATTCCTTATTATAATAAAAATAACGAATTAGTTGGTTCATCTAAAAAATGGAAAATTATTGAAATTAATTTCAACAAAAAAAAAGATTTTTTAAAATCAATCTTTAAATTCAAATTCAAAATCTTTTAAATTTGGGTTGTTTGGATTATCTAAATACTTATTTGGAAACTTATTAACAAATTTTTTTTCTGAAATAAAACTTTTTTTTAATTAATGTTATCTCTAATGTACTTGGAAGATTTATATCTTGTAAAAAAGGATCGTGATTATTTCCATGTAAATGAACTATATCATAAAATTTTAACAATTTCTTTATAAGATCTTTAAAACTATTAATATTTTTCTCAATTTTATGAAACTCAATTAATATACAATTAAAAATTTTATTATATTGGATTAACTCATTTAAAATATCGTATTCAGTGCCTTCAATATCACATTTTAAAATCGCTTTTTTAAATTTAATATTTTCTAATATCTTTTTTATACTTATATCAATTTTTTCTTTTTCCTGATCTACAATTTTTTTTTTAAAAAAATTTATTTTTTTTGATCTTACAAAATTATGATGTTTAATTAAATTATTGAAATGAAACTTAACATCTTTTATTTTTTTCCTAAATAATAAAAACCTTTTAAAATATTTTAAAAAAACTTTAATTAATTTGAAGTAATCGCATGTATGATCATAAATTATCACTGAATTATTAGTTTTTTTTATATAGTCCTGTTCAAAGGAGCAATCGTATCCATATCCAAAGCTCAATAAACCATCAGAATCTTTGATAATTTTTTCAGGCAATATATATCCACCATCAAAATTGTTTCCAAGTCTTACCATTTTTGAAAAATATACAGGTCTCAAAAAATTGAAATCAGACAAAACTACATTCATAACTTTTGGTAGCGGGAAGTGGGATCGAACCACTGACCTCGGGCTTATGAGTCCCGCGCTCTAACCAACTGAGCTACCCCGCCACTTGATTTCTGTTGATTTATAATAGTTTTATATTTTGTTTCAACACTTATCCACAAGTTAGAATTCAATTGAAATAATGTTTTTGAACGATACTTTCATTATCGATGAGAATTGAAGAAGAAGTTAAATTAGATTACTCAGATGTATTATTTAGACCTAAAAGAAGCACACTGAGAAGCAGAAAAGATGTCAATCTTTTAAGAACATATAGATTCAAATACAGTAAAAATGAATGGTCTGGCACTCCAATTATGGCTGCAAACATGGATGGTGTTGGAGAGTTAGGTATTGCAGAAAAATTAAATGAGTATGGAATGATCACATGTTTAACAAAACAGCATGATGTTAAAAAAATTAAAAAATATAAAAAAATTAAATCGATGTATCAAAATATTGCAATCAGTATTGGAATTAAAAAAGAAGACTTTCAAAACTTAGATAAAATAATGAAAGAGTTCAATTTCTTTAAATTTATTTGCATAGATGTAGCAAATGGCTATTCAGAACATTTTACAAGTTTTATTAAATCAGTAAGAGATAAATACCCAACAAAAACTATTATTGCAGGCAATGTTGTAACAGCAGATATGACTCAAGAACTAGTTTTAAGTGGAGCTGACATTGTTAAAGTTGGTATAGGACCTGGAAGTGTTTGCACAACTAGAATTCAAACTGGTGTTGGATATCCTCAATTAAGTGCTGTAATTGAATGTGCTGATGCTGCACACGGTTTAGGTGCACATATAATTGCAGATGGTGGATGTACTTGTCCAGGTGATGTTGCTAAAGGATTTGGAGGAGGAGCAGATTTTGTTATGCTTGGTGGTATGCTTGCAGGGCATGATGAAGGAAAAGGCAAACTAGTAAAATCAAATGGATCAAAATATATTGAATTTTATGGATCAAGTTCTCATGTCGCAAATAAAAAACATTACGGAGGTTTATCGGATTACAGAAGTAGCGAAGGAAGAACTGTTAGAGTTAAATATAGAGGAAAAATAAAAGATACTATTTTAAATATATTAGGTGGTGTCAGAAGTAGTTGTACTTATGTTGGCGCTCCTTCCCTAAAACAATTAAGCAAATGCACTACATTTGTAAGAGTTAGCAATCAATATAACGATACCTTCGGTAAATAGAGGTTTTAATTCCAATAAATAATTTGTTATATTTTTTTATATAAAAAATAATATAGCTATGGAAAAAAAAATTGATCTAGAGGTCCCGACAAAAATTTCTCAGAAAAAAATTTATGATCTTTATTGTAATCATTATGATGCTATACAACCTTTGTTTATCGAATTCCAATTTGCTTGGTTTCAACATGCTTATGAAGCTTTGGGAGATATAGATAAGCATAATATCTTAACGTATTTGTATAAAGAGCATTTTGTTGAACTTAACGAAGCATTTAAAGTTAAATCTTTAAATGAATTTTATTCTAATCCTAGATTTGATTTAGAAAATATTAACATAATTCATGTATCTAAAAAACTTATGCTGTCTAAGGAAACTGCAAGAAGAAAAATCTTAGAATTAGAAAGAGATGGATTATTAATAAAGAATAAAAAAACAATTACTGTTACTTTAGCAGCAGACCCGCTTCAAAAAACAGAACATACAATCAATTCTTTTGCAAAAATTTTAGATTGTGTCTCGTATTTTTTACACAAAGATAACTATGTAGAAAAATACTGTCAAAAAGAATTTTATGTAAAAAAAATAAAGGAAAGATTTACTCAAATTTTGGCAATTTTTCTTGAATATCAAATTGAATATATACTTAAAAGAAAAGCATTAGCTAATAATGATATGGAAATTTTATTCATTATTGGAACCTTAACTTACAATCAAGTCATGTTTTTAAAAAAAAATAAAAAAAAAATTCATTATAAAGATGAATGGTTAGATAAATTTTTGTATATTGGAGACAAAAAAGGATTAAATGCTATGACAATTAGCGACCTTACAATGATCCCAAGACCGACTGTAATTAGAAAATTACAAATACTCTTAAAACAAAAAGATTTATATAAAGACGATAAAAATCTTTATTATATAAAGAAAGGGAAATTGAGTTTTATCTTAAACAAAGAAAGATTGAATCTCACAAAAGAGATCAGCTCTCTAATATACAAAATTAATAATATTATTTTTAATACTTAAATAGAAACGATTACACCAGCTACAACTATAATTGCTGCAACCAACCCAAAGAAAATTGTTGATTCCATTTTTTCTTTTTTTTTAGCTAATCTAACTTTGTTTAGAAGAACGTTTATATCTACCTTTTGTTTTCTAGGAGAATCTTTTAATGAGTGAAGTTCACTTTCTAAAGTTTGGGTCTCAACTGAATTTGTGATCTGCTCTCCACTCATATAATTAATATTTAACCACAATTGTCGCACCTTAACAATTAGATATTTGTCCAAATTGGGTTAAATATCATTTCATGGCTCAAAATGAACTTAAGTATTCTTAAAATCTTTTTTATTAAGTGGTTTTGATAAAATTTCAGCTTTATATTTAATTTTTTCAATCTCTACTTCTATTGTTTTATTTTTTAAAGAACTTAAATCTTCTTCTATTTTAACATAAGCAAAAGATAAATTTTTATTAAAATTAAATGAATAATTTCCTGAAGTGGTTCGTCCTATAATTTTACCATCAAGATAGATCGGCTCATCATGAAGCATCAATGGTTCACCTGGTTTACCTTCTTTTAAAGTTAGCATTACAAATTGTTTTTTTTGTTTTTTATTCTTAATTTCAAGTAAAGATTTTTTACCTATAAAATCTATATTTTTTTTATAACTAATTGCAAAATTAAGTCCTGCTTCGTATTGATTTTCTTCAGGTGAAATATCATGTCCCCAGTGCAAAAAACCACTTTCCATTCTCATTGTATCCATAGATAACATTCCACATAAAGAAAGATTAAATTTTTTTCCTTTTTCATTAATTAAATTAAAAATTTCATTGGAATCTTTCATATCTATATATAATTCAAAACCAATTTCCCCCACATATGAAAGTCTTTGAACTAATATATCTTTATTATTAATTCTGATTTTTTTGCAACTTCCAAATTTTATATTTTCATTTGAAAAATCTTCATCTGATAATGTAGACATTAAATCTCTACTTTTTGGTCCAAATACACCAAAACACGCTATTTCATCGGTTACATCTTTAAATTCTACTTCTTTAGACAAATGTTTTAATATATGAAATTTATCATGTTCTCTATTTGCCGCAGAAGTTATTATCCTAAAATAATTTCTATCTAAACAAACAACTGTTAAATCAGTTTCAATCCCGCCATCTTCATTTAACATTTGAGTATAAGTAGTTTTCCCTATTTCGTTTTTTATATTTGCTGTACAGATTTTTTGTAATTCATCATGAGTTTTTTCTCCTTTTAAGTCGTATTTTGAAAAAGCAGTAAGATCAAATAGCCCAACATTCTCTCTTGTATTTTTTGTTTCAAATTCTACTGATGGGTACCAATTCTGATAGTTGTAACTATATTCAAATTCTGGCTTTTGACCATTTTTTGCAAACCACATTGGTCTTTCATAACCTGAGGATTGACCAAAACATGCTCCAGCTTTTTTTAATTCTTCATGATATGGAAATAATTTTTGGTTTCTGGATGTTTTGTGCTGTTTGTATGGCCAATGCATTCCATACAAATCTCCAAGAGTTTCAGTTATTCTTTCTGTAATAAATTTTGTTTCAGAATGAAATTTTTGAAATCTTTTTATATCATATATAAATAAATCTTCATTGATATGACCTTTCATCATCCATTCAGCAGTTACTTTACCTGCTCCTCCTCCACTTCCTATACCGATACTATTAAATCCACAGCAAACAAAAAAGTTTTTAACTTCTGGTACTTCACCTAATAAAGTATTTGTATCTGGAGTAAATGACTCAGGACCTGCTAAAAATTTTCTAATACCTGTTTTTTCCAAAAGAGGAACTCTCTTAAAGGATGCTTCTAAATAAGGTTCAAAATGATCTAGATTTTCTGGAAATTCTCCAAAAGAAAAATCATTTGGAACTTTATGAGTTTTGTTGAATGCTGGTATTGATGTTCCTTCAAAAATTCCAACTAATAATTTACCCGCATCTTCTTTTAGATAAAGTCTGCTATCAAAATCTCTTAAAACAGCTAAATCTTTCGGTAAATCTTTTATTGGTTCTGTTATAATATAAAAATGTTCAGCAGGGTATAAAGGAACACTTACTCCTAATTCTTCACCAATTTGTCTCGACCACATTCCTGTGGCTAAGACTATATATTCGCATTGAATTGTTTGATTGTTTACTTTTACTCCAGCAACTTTTCCATTTTTAATTAAAATTTTTTCAATTGGACTTTTTTCAAATATTTGAGCACCTTCTCCTTTTGCAGCTTTGGCAAGCATATTTGTAACTCCTATAGGATCTGCTTGACCATCTCCTTTCATAAAAATACCACCCAAAACGTCTTTTTCATTAATTATTGGATATTTTTCTTTTACCTGTTTTGTATTTAAAACATCTACATCTACATCAAACAATTGAGCTGTAGTGGCTTGTCTCTGTAATTCTTGCCAACGTCCTTTTGTAGTAGCTATGGATAAAGCTCCATTCAATTTTAAACCTGCTGAAAAACCAGTTTTTTTTTCTAATTCCTTATATAAATCAGTTGTATATTTTCTAATTTTTGTTATTGCCGCTGAAGGACCTAATTGACTGACTAGACCAGCCGCATGCCAAGTAGTTCCAGAGGTTAGCTGATCTCTTTCAAGTAAGATAGTATCTTTCCATCCAAATTTAGCTAAGTGGTATGCACAAGAACAACCAGCTACTCCACCACCTATAACTACAACTTTTGCACTACTAGGCAGTTCTTTTGACATTTTTATTTTGATATTGCTTCACCAGGTTCAACAAAAGAATGACCAAATGCATCTGCAACCGCTTTGTAAGTCACCTGCCCTTTATAAATATTTAATCCTTCAAGAAAATTTTTGTCTTCTTTTAAG
>CAZAGV010000033.1:2322-3566 GCA_964484975.1 uncultured Candidatus Pelagibacter sp. | reverse complement strand
TCTTGCCTCTGATTTATCTACAATGTGAACTTTGGCTCTCATACCTGTTGCAATAATCGCTGCATTTTCTCCAACGACGCCTCCACCTAAAATTACTACTGTTCCACTTTCAACACCTGGTGCTCCACCTAATAATAATCCTCTACCTTTTTGATTTTTTTCCAAACAATGTGCGCCAGCCTGAACTGACATTCTTCCTGCAACCGCACTCATTGGCGCAAGTAAAGGTAGTTTTCCATTGTCATCTGTAACAGTTTCATAAGCTATACAGATAGATTTTGAATTAATTAATCCTTGAGTTAGTTCTTTTGCAGCAGCTAAATGAAGGTAAGTAAAAACAATTTGATTTTCTCTAATCATTTTTACTTCATTTGATAATGGTTCTTTAACTTTAACAATTATTTCTGAATCATTAAAAATATCTTCTGCTTTTTGAACAATTTTAGCGCCAGCAGATTTATATTGCTCATTCTCAAAACCTGCTTCAAAACCACCGTTGTTTTCAATTAAAACTTCATGACCATTTGAAACTAAAGATTTAACACTATCCGGAGTGAGCCCAATTCTAGTTTCTTGAGGTTTAATTTCTTTAGGAACTCCAATTTTCATAAAGAACTAATTTTTTTTAGACTTAGCGTAGTTATTTATTCCTGTTCTCAGTTTTTCGATTATTTCGTCAATATGTTTTTTTTCTGAAATAAACATTGGAGCAATAATCAAACAATCTCCTGTTGCTTTAAAATTAACTCCTGCCTCATAACAATGTTTGTAACAAGTAAATCCAGCTTTGCCAGGTTTCTGATCTAACTTCATATCAACGCCCGCCATTAATCCATATCCTCTAATATTATCTACAACATCTAAATCTTTAAGTGAAAATATTGCTTTTTGATAATAAGGAACTAGTTCTTTTACTCTGTTAAAAATATCTTCTTTTTCTATAATATCTTGAACCGCTAGTCCTGCAGCAACTGCAACTGGAATAGCTGAATATGTATAACCGTGAAATAATTCAATTGCACCTTTTGGAGCATTATCAACAATAGTATTATAAATTTCTTCTTTGCATGCAACTGCTCCTAATGGAACAACACCATTTGTTGTTGCTTTAGCCATAGTCATAATGTCAGGAGTAACTCCAAATTCTTGAGATGCAAATTCAGAACCCATTCTTCCCCATCCTGTAATTACTTCATCAAAAATCAAAAGAATTCCATGTTTGTCACAAATTTCTCTAAGTCTTT
>CAZAGV010000033.1:0-2222 GCA_964484975.1 uncultured Candidatus Pelagibacter sp. | reverse complement strand
CCTCCAACTGAAGTACCTCCTATATGCATTCCATGATATGCACGTTCTCTTCCGACAATTCTAAATCTTGAACCTTGTCCATTAGCTTTATGATAAGCGATTGAAATTTTTATTGCACTTTCAACAGCATCAGATCCACCTGTTGAAAAAAAAATTCTATTTAAATTTCCTGGCGTGTGTTTTGTAATTCTTGTTGCTAATTCAAAAGATCCCCCAAAACCTTGTTGAAAAGGTTGAGTATAATCTAAAGTTTCTAGTTGTTTTGTTACAGCTTCAACGATTTCTTTTCTTCCGTGTCCAAAAGGATTGCAAAATAATCCTGAACTTGCGTCAATCATGGTTTTTCCATGGTGGTTTTTTAAATACATTCCTTTAGCTTCGGTAATTAATCTAGGATTTTCTTTAAAGTCTTTATTTGCTGTAAATGGCATCCAATGCTCATTTAAAGAGTTTGGTATTTTAAATTTAGTTTCTGAACTCATAGTAAATTTAATTTTTTTTTGTTAGTTTAATTCTTAATTTCATAGACTAATTTTTAAAAGCTCTCTATAAAAATCGTATTTTAAACTACACACTCATAAGTTGTATGAGTTCAGTATTGGATAGGGGTATTATAAACTATCGTTTACAAGTGTCTTATTTTCTACTTTAATTAGGTTTTTAAATTTAAAAAATAGAGGAGAATAAATGAAAAAAATAATTAGTTTTATTCTAGGAACTATTGTTGCTCTTAACTTATCAGTTTCAGTTGCTAATGCTGCTGCAAACCAAGTTAGAGTTGCATTCTTCTTAGAGTGGGCAACTCCAAACCAAGAAGATAAAGTTAAACAAACTTTTGACAAAGCTTTGGGTGTGCCAGTAAAATGGACTAACTTTGCAACTGGTGGTGAGATGACAGAAGCTATGTTGTCTGGAGATATTGATATCTCTTACTCACAAGGTTTAACGCCTTTCGTAAACGCTGTTAATGCTAAAGCACCTATTAAGCTTGTTGATATTGCGGTTATATACGGAATGGGTGGAACTACTTGCGTTGCTGCTAAAGGTATCGATAAAGGAAACGCTGCTTCTAAATTAGATGGTCAAAAAGTTGCTGTTCCTTTAGGAACTATGGCTGACTATGTTTTTAAAGAAACAATGAGAGTTGTAGGAGCTGATATTTCTAAAATGAAAGTTGTTGATATGAACCCAGAGGATGGATCTGCGGCATTTGTTAACGGTGACGTTGCAATGGCATGTTTATTCGGTGGTAAATCTATCAAAGCAGCTAAAGAAAAAGGTGCTTCATTGCTAACTGTTAAAGAAGCTCAAGATGCTGGTATTGCTGGTATTGATATTACTTCAGTAACTAACAAATTCCTAAAAGAAAACCCAGGAATGGTTAGAACTTTCGTAGAAGTAACTCACGAAGCAAACGCTAGATACAATGCTGGAAAATCAGACATGAACATAATCGCAAAAGATGCGGCTATGGATCTTGCTGGAACTAAAAAGCAAATGGGTGGATTTGAATTCCCTAATGCAGGAACAATGAAATCTAAGTATCTGAATAAAGGTGGTATTCTTATGACTTACCTAGAAGTTATGGGTAATATGTTTGCTACTTCAGAAAACCCAGCTCTTAAAGATTACGCAGCAGTTGTAGATACTAGTTATCTTCCGTAATTAAGAGTTAAAGAATAGAATATTAAATAGGCGCCAATTGAATAAATTGGTGCCTATTTTTTTTATAAAAATTCTAATATAAAGTCGTGTTATTATGAGTGATTTAGTTTCTCAAAATGTAAATATGATTTTCAAATCTCCTAAAGGAGAAACTGTTCATGCACTTAAAGATATAAGTTTTACTCTAAAAAAAGGTGAACTTTTAACTGTTCTTGGTCCTTCAGGATGTGGAAAAACAACTTTATTAAATATTGCTGCAGGTTTTCTTCGTCCGACTTCGGGAAATATTACACTTGGTGATAAAGAAATAGATGGACCAGGTGTTGAAAGAGGAATGGTTTTTCAACAAGGTGCGCTGTTTGAATGGTTAACAGTTGCAGAAAACGTAAACTTTGGTTTGCGAATGAAAAAAGAAGACCCAGTTAAAACTGCAGAAAAAGTTGAAGAATGGCTTGAAATTGTTGGATTAAAAGGCTTTGGAAATACTCCTACCTACCAATTGTCTGGTGGTATGCAACAAAGAGTAGCTCTTGCAAGATGTTTAATCAATGATCCAG
>CAZAGV010000032.1:0-11298 GCA_964484975.1 uncultured Candidatus Pelagibacter sp. | reverse complement strand
GCACCACCAATAACAACTCCAGCTCCAGATAAAATTACAGGAAATTTAGCTTCAGATAGTAATTTTGCTGCTTTACTTATTGCATCTGCTCCTCCACCTTGTCTTTCTAATCTTACAATTGGTGGAAGTTCAATATCAATAACTTGAGTCCAATAATCTCTTGGAACATTTATTTGAGCTGGTGCTGATCCTCTAATTGCTTTTTCAATTACTCTATTTAATACTTCTGCCATTCTTGATGGGTCTCTAACTTCTTCTTGATAACAAACCATATCTTTAAATAAATTCATTTGTTCTACTTCTTGAAAACCACCTTGCCCCATAGTTTTGTTTGCAGCTTGAGGGGTTACTAAAAGTAATGGTGTATGATTCCAATAAGCTGTTTTAATAGGTGTAACAAGACCAGTAATACCTGGACCATTTTGTGCAATGACCATAGACATTTTACCAGTTGCCCTGGTATAACCATCAGCAATTAAACCACCATTAGTTTCATGTGCTACGTCCCAAAAAGTAATTCCTGCTTTAGGAAACAAATCAGATATAGGCATAAACGCAGAACCAATTATTCCAAAGGCATGTTCTATACCGTGCATCTGAAGAACTTTTACAAATGCTTCTTCTGTATTCATTTTTGTCATATTAAAATCTTTCTATATAAAAATTTTTATTTGTTTAAGGTCATGATTAATATATAAGATCAAAGAAATTTCAAATAAAGAAATCGTCACTATGGCTAGTACTGATATAATTATTCATGATGAAAAAGACAATGTGGGCGTTGTAGTTATTGAAAAAATAACCCCTAATCAAGACTGTAATTGCTGGATTATGGAAAACGACAAATCTGTTACAATTAAATCTAAAAATGAAATCCCTTTAGGGCACAAAATTGCAATGATTGACTTTAAAGAAGGAGATACAATTTTAAAATATGGCCATGATATTGGAAAAGTTGTTAAAGAAATCAAAAAAGGTGAACATGTTCATGTTCATAATGTAAAAACTAAGAAGTGGTAATAATATGGAAGTACCAAAAAGTTTTTTAGGTTATAAAAGAGAAAATGGAAGAGTTGGTACGAGAAACCATGTTGTAATACTTCCAGTTGACGATATTTCAAATGCTTGTGCTGAGGCTGTTGCTAATAATATAAAAGGTACATTTGCTATACCTCATGCTTATGGAAGATTGCAATTTGGTGCGGATTTAGAATTATTTTTTGACACAATGATAGGAACTGGAAAAAATCCAAATGTTGCTGCTTGTGTTGTAATAGGTATTGAACCTAAATGGACTAAAAGAATTGTTGATGCAATATCAACAACAGGAAAACCTGTAGAAGGTTTTAGTATTGAAGGAGCTGGTGATATTAAAACAATAATGAAAGCTTCTCAAAAAGCTCAAGAATTTTCACAGTGGACCTCTGAAAAACAAAGAGAAGAATGCCCTTTAAGTGATTTATGGATATCGGTTAAGTGTGGAGAGTCAGATACCACTTCAGGAATGGCCGCTAATCCAGCAGTTGGAAATTTAATGGATAAATTAGAACCATTAGGAGTTCATCTTTGTTTTGGTGAAACTTCAGAATTAACTGGTGCTGAAAAAGTTTGTGCTACTAGAGGTGCCTCTCCAGAAGCTCAAAAGAAATTTATGAAAACTTGGAATGATTATAATGATTTTATTCTTAAAGAAGCTACAAATGATCTTTCAGAAAGCCAACCAACAGCAGGAAATATTGCAGGTGGGCTCACTACAATTGAAGAAAAAGCATTTGGTAATTTCCAAAAAATTGGATCAAGAAAATTCATCGATGTATTAACTCCAGCTGAAGAACCTAAAAAAGGACCTGGACTATATTTTATGGATACTTCATCTGCTGCTGGAGAATGTTTAACTTTACAAGCCGCAGCTGGTTTTAACATTCATTTATTCCCAACAGGACAAGGTAATATTATTGGAAATGCTATTGAGCCTGTTGTTAAATTAACAGGAAATCCTAGCACTGCTAAAAATATGAAAGAACATATTGATTTAGATGTTTCAAAAATTTTAAAGAGAGAAATGAATATGGACCAAGCAGGAGATGAATTGATAAAAACAACAATAAGAGCCGCTAGTGGTCGTCTAACTTGTGCTGAAGTCCTGGGTCATAAAGAATTTATTATGACTAAACTGTTTAGAAGCGCTTAAAAAAAATAATTATTTACTTTTAGCAGCTTGCATATTTTTTCTTAAATTAGAAAAAAATCTTCTTATTATTGCAGCACCAACACCTAATACTAAAGCTAAAATAATAGAAATCATTCCATAAATAATAGGTGTGTTTACCGAAATATCTTTAATAAATTTTGCAAATGGATTTAATAATTGTGATCCATTGCTTTCACTAACTAATCTAATAGATTTTTCTACAAAAAATGCATCATATGCAATTGCTATACCAACTAACAATAATAGAACTGCTAAAATAGTTTTAAATTCAGAACTATCAACTTTTTCACCTATTTTTTGCCCTATCTGTACTCCTAAAATAGAACCTAAAATTAGAATCATAACAAGCATAAGATCAATTGATCCATAATTAAAAGCATGAAGAATAGTTACAATTGCACTAACAAAAATTGTTACAAACAATGAAGTTCCTGGAATTAATCTTGTTGGCATTCCAATTATATAAATCATTGCAGGAACTAAAATGAATGCTCCACCAACGCCCATTATTGCAGCGATAAATCCAACAACAAGCCCAATTACAATTGGAGTAAAAGCGCTTTCATATAATTGAGATTTTTTAAATCTCATTCTAAATGGCAATCCATGTATCCAAAAATGTGAATGAAGTTTCTTTTTTATAATAACTTTTCTTCTTGCTCTATCTATTTCAGTAACACCTTGAACTAACATTACTGTCCCAATTATAGCTAAGATATACATATAAGATAATGAAATAACGATATTAATTTTTCCAATATCTTTAAAATATGAGAATGTAATAATTCCTAAAATTGTTCCAGCAACACCTCCTACAACAATCATTAAACCCATTTTGTAATCTAAAGTACCTTTTAGATAATGAGTGGTTGAACCAGATATTGATGTTCCTAATATATTATTTGCTTCATTGGGCACAGCATAAGAAGGAGGTACTCCTAAGAAAATTAAAAAAGGAGTCATTAAAAAACCTCCGCCTACACCAAACAAACCTGAAAGAACTCCAACTACTAAACTAAGAATAAATATTAAAGGAAGATTTACATAAACTTCTGCTATTGGAAGAAAATACTCCATAACAACTAACTATTCTTCTAAAATATTAATGTCAACTATTTGATTAAATATTAAATAATGTTCCAAAAAGAATAACACCCCAGTAAGCAGCTAAACCAAAATAAAGAACTGATTTTGCATTAATAAATGATTGAAAACTTGGGATTTGCTTAACGTAGGTTTTGATATTTTTTTTAAAATTGTTAAGCATGCCTGGCGATTACACCCAGTTTTAATATTTTGCAAGTAAATTTTGCAAAAATTTCAAAAAAATTTTTTTAAAAGATTGTAGCTCCAAATACCTTAACCGAACCATCTTCCTCACCCAAAACAAGTCGGCCCAAGAACTCTCCTGGTATCTTTGTGCTAGTCTGTTTAAATAATATTGTAACGTGCCGACCTCTTCTAAGGCAGCCAAAAGCTTTACAGTCTTCTGATAATGTGGTTATGAGTTCGTTATTAGCCCATTGCTTTCCGAGCTCAACTTCATTGGCCCCATAGAGCATCTGAGATGAAAAATCTTTAGTAAAACCACCATAGTCTTTAATATTTGATGACTTGACTAAATTAGCCCAAATGGGCTCGGCTATTTTGATTATTTCTTCGTCTGGCTTGTCTAGAAGACTCATTTTTGTGTTTATGAAGCTTCTTTTTTCTCTTTTTCATCTACTATATGATAAACAGGTGCCTTCTCCATAGTGAATTTTCCAGTCTTAGGATCACGTCTTGATAATGTTAAACAATGCCAGTTTTCATCATCTAACTTCATGTAGTCACCTCTGTAATAATAGCCTGGCCAACGTGTTTCTTGCCTAAAAAGAGTATGTTCAGTTACACACTGAGATGTAAGAGTTCTGTGTTTAAGCTCCCAAGCTCTCATAAGCTGGTGATAGTCTTCAGCACCTACTTTTTCAAGATCTTCCTGCAACCATTCTAACAACTCTAGTCCTCTTTTTAGAGTATTTTCATTAGTCATATAATTATAAGATATTCCTCCAACATACTCGTCCATGATCTTCTGTAGACGTTGAAGACCTTGGATTGGCAATATATAGCTTGGAGAAACAGTTCCTCCAGTAATTTCGTTTCTTCCAACTGTGTAATTTTCCAAAGGTTTAAATATAATTTCTTTAAACTCTTCACATTGTTTATCACTTACATTTATATCTTTAGCTTTTTCCTCTTCAATATACTTAACAGCAGCTTTTGCAGCTAATCTACCTTCTGTAAATGATCCTGATGAGAATTTATGAGCACTACCACCAACAGTGTCTCCAGCTCCAAACAAGCCTTCTACTGTTGTCATTCTATTATAACCCCAAAAATATTCAGGAGGAGCAATGTCTTCTGGTCCACTAACCCAGGCTCCCGAACAAGTAGCATGCGAACCCATTACATATGGTTCTGATGTAGTTAATTCTGGATTTGTATATTTTGGATCAATATTTTGTGATGCCCAAACAACAGCTTGGCCAACGGTCATTCCTAAGAAATTTTCCCAACCAACTGTTTCTAAATGCGGATCTTGAAAAGCTTCTTTTGTAACCATATGAATTGGTCCACCACCTGCCATAGTTTCTTGTATAAACGCATGATTTCTCAAACAAGTTGGTGTTGGGTGGTGATCTATATATTCACCAACCAACTCCTTAGTTTTATCATACCATTTTTTTTCATAATTTTCACCATTGGCATTTTGAGTGTAAGTTTTTAAATGTAAAAAATATGCTCCAACTGGACCATAACCATCTTTAAATCTGCATAGCACAATTCTATTTTCCATTTGTGTCATTTTAGCTCCGGCAGAAATTGGAAGAGCGTAGGCTGAACCATTGCTCCAAGGTGCATACCAAGTTCTTCCCATTCCTTCTCCAACTGCTCTTGGTTTAAAAATGTGAGATGCGCCACCAGCAGCAACTATAACAGTTTTTGCTCTAAAAACGTAATAGTCACCCGTTCTCATATTAAATCCTACAGCTCCACCTACTCTATTTTCTTTTGTCTCATCCATAAGTAGATGAGTAATCATAATCCTGTTGTAAATTTTATCCGCTGATTTTTTAGCTGCTTCAGCAACTATTGGTTTATAACTTTCGCCGTGAATCATTATTTGCCATTTACCTTCACGTTGGTAGCGACCAGTTCCTTTGTTTCTCATCATAGGTAAGCCCCATTCATCAAACATATGAACAGTTGAGTCTACATGACGAGCCATATCATAGCCAAGGTCTTCTCTAACTAATCCCATTAGGTCGTTTCGAGCATAACGAACATGATCTTCAGGTTGGTTTTCACCCCATTGCATTCCCATATAACAGTTGATTGCATATAAACCTTGAGCGACAGCTCCGCTTCTGTCTATATTTGCTTTTTCAGCACATATAATTTTTAAATCTCTTCCCCAGTGTCTTGCTTCAAAAGCAGCACCAGTTCCTGCCATACCTCCACCTACTACGAGAACATCACAATCTTCAAAAATAGTTTTTTTAGCCATTAGTAATAAACACCTTTTTTAAATGCACTTTTTTCAACTTTAGGGAGTTCTTTATTTGTATTTAAACCTTTGGGTTCTAAATAAAGAGTTTGAGAATTTATTTCCCCTTGTTTTGGTTTGTCACCTTCAGCAAGTTTTGGAATAAATTTTCCCCATGGTTTTGTTGTAATTGGAGAAACAAAATCTTTTACTGTTCCATTTCTAAATTTAATTTTCCAAGAAATTGTCCCTTTTTCTTCTTCTCTTCTAACTCTTACGCTATGACCCATTGGTGCAAAATCAGCATATCCTCTTACATCAATAGCATGGTTTGGACATGCTTTAACGCATGAATAACATTCCCAACAAAAATTTGGTTCAATATTTTTTGCACGTCTAATAGTTTCATCTATGTGCATAATATCTGATGGGCAAATATCCACACAATGACCACAGCCATCACAACGAGTCATGTATACAAAAGTTGACATAATTTTATTTTTTTCCTTTCAATAACATTTCAATAATGCTTTGGATCTTCTCTAGTTATACCTAATCCAAATTGTTTTGGAGCGTCAGATTCGGGTGGTAAATTGTCTCTAGATCCATCAGCTTCTGCTAAATTTTTTTGTATTGCAGCACCAGGTTTGTAAAACATATGTGCAAATTTTGACCAATATACTCCTCCAAATAAAATTAGATTTGATACAATGAATAATACTAAAAATACTTTATCGTCCCATCTGTCATTTAAATTTAAAGATTGTAAATAAGACCAAATTAAACCAGTTAAAGAAGATGCAACAAGAGCAAGTACAAATAAATCTGCTTTAATAATCCTGTACCAAGGTTGAGCCTCTGAATAAACATCTACTCTTAAAAAAAACCAAAACCAACTCCCTCCTACAACTGTCATAATAGCACCAACATGCCAAATTATGGGCCAAAAAGATGGAGTACTTGATGATGAACTAGAATAACAAAAAATCATTATTACTGATCCAATCCAAAATAAAATTGTTCCATACATTCCAAGTAAATGAGCAGCTCTTCTTTTTCCTGCTCCTAACTCAGATGTTGTTGCTATATCACTAACAATTGTTTTAGAAATTACAGATATTTTTTCACCTGTACTTAGAGTTTTTGTAGCAGATAACTTTGCTTTTTTTGCATTTTCAAAAAAATATTTAACATTTTTTTTATGAATAATGTCCAGAAGGGTTCCAACAACAATCAGTGCTAACATTAAAATAACAAAAGACTGCATATATATCGGTGATACAGTTTCTGCTAGTATTGAAAATGGATTAACAGATAGCACAATGATTTTCTCCCCTTAAAATAAAGTTTTTAGTATAGTTGGCAAAATAGATCAACCTTGAATCCTGTCATTTAGCAACAACAATAAATGAAAATTTATTTACTTTTCCTTGTATAATGTTGTTTTGAGGGAATTACTCCTCTTACTCCGCCTTGAGGATTCTCCACATCACCTTCTCTTCTTGGAATTAAATGGATATGGCAGTGCATTATTGATTGTCCAGCTACTTTTCCAGAATTTATTCCTATATTAAATCCTTTTACTGTTTTGTCATTTTTTTCAACTTGATTCTTGATTTTTTTAATTAGTTGATCACATCCGACCACTTCATCTTTGTTTAATTCAAAGTAATCTTTTATGTGCCTTTTTGGAATAACTAAGCAGTGTTGGCTAGAAACTGGGTATGAGTCAAAAGTCGCATATGCAAACTCATTTTCTTCAATTATGTCTTCTTTTTTTGTTGTACAGAATAAACAAGGATTATTAGGATTTCTCATATAATAGAAAATTTCAATTATTTTTTATTTCAGATTTATATATTTTTGCAAGTTTATTAAATAATTTGAAACTTTTTCTTTTCCATAGTTTTCTCTCGATTGCCGAAACTGAAACTATACCTTTCCCTGATCCGACGATTAATATCTCATCATAATCATTAAGATTATTTAGAAATATATTGGTGTAATTTATTTTAATTTTTTTACTGAAAAATTTAATTGTTGTACCTTTGTAGCAATCTTTATCTGGTGAAAATATTTTGTTATTTTTTACAAATAAAAAATTAGATGTACCTGTTTCTAATATTTTTTTATTTTTATATAGAGCAATATCAAATTTTGTTGTATCTAATTTGGATAATATTTTTAGAATTTTTTTATATTTTAAATTTTTATATTTAGCATCTACTCTCTTATAGTTAACTAGTTTAAGCTTGAAATTTGATTTAGGTATTGGTCTCTTGCGTAAAGAAATAGAAATAATTTTATTGTTTGAAGCAACTCTAAATAAATGATCATAATTTTTGTTTTTTTTTAAATTTGCTCTAATTAATTTAGTAATATTTTCTTTTAAATTTTTTTTATAAATTTTATAAATTTTTAATGAGTTTATTAAATTATCAATATGAGATTTATAAAACAAAATTTTTGCAGATCTGCCTACAACTCTCATGGTTGTAAAAACACCATAAGCATTCCAAAGATCATTAAATTTAACTTCTTTTAGATCTTTATGCCGATAGGATTTTTTTAATAATAAAGTGACCATTTTCTGTTAAAAAAGATTCTGGGTGAAATTGAAAACCATATACATTATTTTTATTATCTTCGATAGCCATTGGAATATTTGATTTTGCACACCTCATTGTTATTTTTATATTATTTGAATTGTATGGTTCGTATAATTTTAGAGAATGATAGCGTCCAACTTTAAATATTTTGTTCTTTTTAAATAACTTGCTTTCATTTGTTACTCTAACCTTTGATTGATAACCATGAAAAATATTTTTTTGCTGTACAATTTTACCTTTTTCATTAAATAAAATTTGTTGATATCCAAGACATATTCCTACTATTTTCTTTTTTTCTTTATATTTTTTATAAATCTTTGAAGTTACCGGGTAGTCTTTTGGAGAGCCTGGTCCTGGTGATAAAACAATTGTAGTTGATTGATCCAATTTTTTTTTATCTATATCAAAATAGTTTGTACAATAAACATTGTCAAATTTTGAAAATTGATGGACAACATTCCATGTAAAAGAGTCTTGATGATCAATTATATAAATCATTTATAAAGTTCCAGTAAAGATTTTGCTTTGATAAAATTTTCATTAAATTCTTTTATAGAAGAACTATCTAGTACTACTCCAGATGCTGCTGATATTTCTGACATATTTTTATAATTTAAAATTGATCTTATAATTATATTGAATTTCATATCTTGATTAAATTTTATGTAACCAAAACTACCTGTAAATATATTTCTATCTTCTGCTTCTTGTTTATTTAAAAGTTCAAGAGTTCTAATCTTTGGACATCCAATAACTGAACCTCCTGGCATCATGGATTTAATTATGTTTTTTAAAGTAATGGTGTTTTTTAACTTACCTTGTATCGATGTTACATAGTGAAAAAGATGCTTATATTCTTCTACATATTTTTTCTTTAATATTTTTACTGTTCCTGGTTTACATATTCTTGATAAATCACTTCTTTCCATGTCAACAATCATGTTGTGCTCTTTGGTTTCTTTTTCATTATTTTTGAAAAAATTTAGTGCTTTTTTTTTATTAATTTTCTTATTTTTTTTAAGTGTTCCAGCTATAGGTTTAGTAATTATTTTATTTCCTCTTTTGTCAATAAGTGTTTCTGGTGAACAGCTAACTATAGAAAAGTTTTTGTCTCTTATCATAAAAGACTCTGGCGAAGAGTTTATTTTCATTAATTTCCAAAAAAAATTAACTGAGTCAATTGTTGATTTATTTTTATATTTAGTACAAATTTTGATTTGATAAGTTTCACCTTGTTTTATTTTTTTTGAAAATAAGTCAAATATTTTTTTATATTTTTTATAATTAATATTCATTTTAAATGGACTCAAAATTTGAGTTTTATTAAAATAACTATTAAACTTATGTTTTTTAATTGATGAAATTATTTTTATATCTTTTCTTATCTTTATTAATGTTTCTGGTTTGTAAAAAATACCCTTATAAAAATTTAATTTTTGTTGATTGTTAATTTTAATATTTAACAAATTACAAAGAATTTCATATCCAAAAAATCCTATTAAAAGATCTGTTTCTTTCTTAAATTTTTTATTTTTAAATAAATTAAAAAAACTATTTATATTTTTGCTTGTTAATATAATTTTTTTAGAAAAATCTGTATATAAATTATAACCATCTTTTACTTTATAAATAATTAAAGCCTTATCAGAATGATAAAGCTTTTCTAAATAAGGATTAAATTTCAGATGGTGTGAGTATTTGTCTTTCAATTGCTTTCTCTTTTATGGGTAAATGTATCAAGCCTGCAAATAAAGATAAAGCGATAGAAATGTACCAAGCATAATCAAGTGATCCATATAGATCATGAAATAAACCACCAAGATAAGCTCCTAAAAATGATCCAACTTGATGGCTTAAAAAAACAAAACCATATAACAAAGATATATATTTTGTTCCAAAGATGTGTCCAACTATACCATTTGTTGGAGGAACGGTAGATAGCCATAGATAACCAAATGTGGCTCCAAAAATTAAGGAGTTAACTACACTTGCCGGCATAAATACGAAATAAATTAATGATACTCCCCTTAGTAAATAAATTGCACTTAAAAGTTTCTTTTTACTAATTCTTGTAGATAAGTATCCACTTGATAAGGTTCCAAAAACATTAAACAATCCTATTAGAGCCAAAATTGCTGTTGCTGTCCAATCCTCAAGGCCTTTATCTCTAATGTGCATAGGTATATGAGTTGCAACAAGAGCTATATGCCATCCACAAACAAAAAAACCTAATGTTAAAAAATTAAAACTTTTGTTCGAGAACGCTTCCTTTATAGCTTCCACGGCTGTTTGATTACTTTCTTTTTCTTGATTAAGTTCTGCCATTGGGGTTGTTAAAAATAGAGAAATAGCCAAACCTGTTAAAATCATAACACCAAAAATTACTAATGTTGTGTTCCATCCAAATTCTATCAGCGTAAATCTTGTATACATAGGAGATACAAAATATCCAAAAGAGCCTGCTGCTGTCACAATTCCTGTAGCTATAGTTCTTGAATTTAGTGGAAAATGCTTAGCTACTATTGAAACGGGAATACTTATAGCTGTTGCTGCAAGACCTATTCCAACTAAAATTCCTAAATCAAAGGTAAACCAAAAACCTGTATTAGGTCCATAATTTAAAAAATAAATTCCAGCTAAATAAAATAAAAATCCTATAAACACTGCTACTCTTCCACTGAATTTATCTGTAATTATTCCAAAAATTGGTCCAAAAAGCCCCCAAAAAAATAATTGTATACCCATAGCAAAACCAAACTCTGTTTGGGTGCAACCAAGATCAACTTCAAAATCGAAAAAAAATAAACCAAAAGTTTGTCTAATCCCTAATGATATAATTACCACTAAACATGCAGCTATCAGAGTAATTAAAGCAATTTTGTTTGGAACAAATTTTTCTGAACTCATTTGATAAACTTCAAAGATCTTTTTAAATCATTAATTAAATC
>CAZAGV010000031.1:0-11614 GCA_964484975.1 uncultured Candidatus Pelagibacter sp. | reverse complement strand
CGTCCAACATCTGGATTTTTAAGCAAATCATTACCTTCACCAGCAATTGCGGTTTGACCTGAAACCAATACATAACCAATGTCAGCAAATTCTAATCCTTTTTTTGCATTTTGTTCAACTAGTATAATTGTTTTTTTTTCATTTTTTTGAAGATCTCCCAAAATTTCAAAAACCATATCTATATATTTTGGTTCTAAGCCAATTGAAGGTTCATCAACTAACAAAATAGAAGGTTTCATAACTAGGGCTCTTGAAATTTCTAATAATCTTCTTTCGCCACCTGATAAAACTTTGGCTGGCTGATTTCTTCTGTTTCTTAATCTTTCGTATTTTTGGAGTACTCTTTCAGCTTCTTCAAATGACTCTTCAGTTTTGTCTTTAATATAACCACCCATTAGCAAATTTTCCTCTACTGTCATATCAGGAAATACTGAATTATCCTGAAGAATATAAGCAATTCCTTCTGACTTTAATTTTTGAGCAGGTGATAAATTTGTAATTTCTTTTCCATCAATTTCAATTTGACCAGAAAAAATATTTGTAAAACCATAAATTGAGTGAAGGATTGTAGATTTTCCTGCTCCATTCGGACCAATTAAACATAACGATTGTGCTCTACTCACAAATAAATCAAAATTATGTAAAATTTCCATTTTTCCATAGCCAGCTGACAATTTTTTTATTGTCAAATGAATGTTATCAAAAGAAAGTTTTTTCAAGTCTTCAGCACCTGGTGCTTTTCCTAATACTTCATATTGATTAGCCATTATTGTGCTCCAAGATAAGCGTCAATAACACGCTTATCATTTTTAATTTCATTCGGCTTACCATTTGCTAACATTTGACCGTGAGCTAAACAAAAAATACTCTCAGCTAATTGCATAATTACTCTCATATTGTGTTCAATTACAAATAGTGTAATTCCAAAATCTTGATTAACTTTTATAAGTCTATCGATAATTCCATTTATTAATGTAGGATTTATGCCTGCTGTTGGTTCATCTAGTAGCAACATTTCTGGTTCATTCATTAATGCCATTGCAAGTTCTAATAGCTTTTGTTGACCAAAAGATAAGTCTCCTGCTCTTAATTTCCTTTTCTGATATAATCCAACAAAGTTTAACAAGTTTTCTGCTTTTTCTGTTAAATTTTTAGGTATCTTTGAAAATATTTTAACCAAATTCTCATCACTTGCTTTATGACTAATAAGCATGTTTTCTACACAATTTAATTTTCCATATATTCTTGTTTGCTGAAATGTTCTTAACAAACCAAGTTTTGCTATTACTGGAACAGGCAATTCTGAAACTTCTTTACCGTTAAATTTTATAGACCCTTTATCTATAGGATAAGTACCAACAATAGAGTTGAACAAAGTTGTTTTTCCAGATCCATTAGGACCAATTAGACCAACAATTTTTCCTTTATCAACGGACATTGAAATATCAACATTTGCTTTTACACCTCCAAATGATTTGCTAACGTTGTTTACTTCTAAGATTTTCATTTAAGTTCTACCTGTGCCTTTCGATCAGCCTCATCAACTACTTCACCAAATCTCTCAGGATATTTTTCTCTGAGCCAACCCATAATTCCTTCTGGAAAATAAATTACAATTACAACAATCAAAACTCCAAGAGCAACATACTGCCATCCAAGGAAGAAAGTCCAAAAACCTTCTTTAAATATATGAAATATAGTTGCTCCAATAACTGGTCCCCACAAAGTTCCTTTGCCACCTAATATTGCCATTAAAACCATGAATACCCCCATCTCTCTTCCATCAAATGCAACATCAGTGGAATCTATGTAACCAACAAGACCTCCCATTATTCCACCTGCAAGGCCACAGAAAAATGCTGAGATCATCCATCCAATAATTTTATATTTCATTGTTTGAATTCCCATTGCCTCAGCTTTGTCTTCATTGTCTCTTATTGCATTAAGAACTAATTTAAATCTCGTTGAGTAAATAGATTTGACTGCAATAAATGTGAGAACAAGTGAAACAAAACTACAATAATAAAAAAATTCACCTCTTGCTTCTAGGCTTCCAATATTTGGAAATGGTGGTGTTGTAAAACCTTGTCCTGCACCTATAATTTCTATTCCTCCTGAAATTTCACCAGCAGCAACACCTAAGCCCAATGTGCAAATTGCAAAATAATGTCCTCTTAATCCTAAAATTGAATATCCTATTAATCCTGCAACTATGGCTGGTACAATTGCAGCGAAAGCCAAACCAACACCAAAACCTTGAAAAAATTGAGCAGGAGTATGGACAAAAGTTTTTTCTCCTCCACTTTCAGTCCATTCAGCTAAAGGAAAAAACATTCCCACCTGAACAGATGCACAAATATACATGCCTAATCCATAGAATAAGATATTACCAAATGAATTATACCCCATCTCTCCACCTTGGATATTCCAGGTTATTGATAAAATTATTAAAACACAAAGTATTGATAGTTGAACTTTGAATGCAGGAAATATAAATGGTGCAATTACTCCAAAGATCAGTATGCCTACGTATAAAATTAAGTTATTTTTGCTCATATAATTCGTTTATTTTGGCTCTAAATTCATGATCAATTGTAAATGCACATCCTTCTTGAGTATGTAAGCTTGTTCCAGTTTTATGATATTCGTTTAAATGATCGATAAATTTTTTTAAATCAACTTCTAGAGACTTTCCATTATCATCTTTTAAAATAGTTTTTTTCATTTTAAATACTCTCTTTTCTTAGAAAGTTTAAATCTTCTATAAACAAGAATTAAGACCAATAATAAAAATACCGATCCTATTCTAAACTCTGTTCCTAAAATATAATCTGCAAATTCTTCAAAAACTCCAAGGCCCATACCAGAAATTGCTACACCTGGTAAATTTCCAAGTCCTGCAACAATCACAATCATAAAAGATCTAATTGTGTATGGTAAACCCATATAAGGATGAATGGTAAATGTAATTGAAATAAGAGCTCCCGCTACTCCGCATAAAGCTGCATTTATTCCAAAAGTTGCTGCATAAACTTTTTCAGTATCAACGCCTAAAATCTTTGCTGCTCTTGCATTCTGAGCTGTTGCTCTAATTGCTCGTCCAAGTTTTGATCTCTTCATATAAATAATTAAACCGATTGCAAAAATAATACTTATTACCGCAGCAAATATTTTTGAATTAGGTAAAACTACAGAGTTATTAAACAACATGGTTGTTCCATAACCAGAATTTGCAAGAACAACATCTGCTCCAAATGCGAAATTCATTAACTGCATAAAAAGAATACTAATTCCAAATGTAGCTAGAATTGATATAAATAAATCTCTATCAACAACTTTATTGATAACTAATTTATAAATTCCAATGCCTACAAAATACATGATTATCGGTGAAACTATTACTCCCCACGCAGGGTGGATTCCGTAAAGGTACATAAAGTATGCAATATAACCACCAAGAATTACAAGATCGCCTTGTGCAATATTAATAATATTCATTACTCCCCATTGAAGAGCCATTCCATATGCAATTAAAGCGAACAGAATACCAAGAAGAATTCCATCCATTGATGCTTGGACCATTAAAATCGGTGCTTGAAAAATTAGTAAGTCCATAGAATTTTAATTAAAAAAAATGCCCCCTAAAGTTCAGGGGGCATAAAATATCATTTTTTATCTTTCAGACCACTTAGGTACTGGGTGAACTAACTTAGCAGAAGCCCACTTAAGTGGAGCAACAACTTTGTTTTCACATTTTCCAGAGCTATCACAGATAACTTGGAATAATACCATTGGTTTAGAAACATTTTGACCGCCTGGAGCAAATTTTATGTTTCCATAAAAAGTTTGCATATCAGTAGCAGCAAGAGCATCTCTTACTTTCTTTTGATCGAAAGAATTTGCTCTTTCAAAAGCATCTTTGAAAACCAATAAAGCAGCTGAAGATTCAGCAGCTTGATATGGTGGCGCATAACCAAACATATCAGTAAAGTCTTTGTCATATGTCATACCATCTTTAAACCACTTATCTTTGTAAGTTAAAGTTTTATGCCATTGAGAAGCACACAAAGCATACTGTGCATTTTTACCATGTTGCTTAGATAGTTTTGCAGCATCACAATGCGTCATCGCAAGCATTGGAACATCAACTTTCATTTCAGCTATTTGTCTAATAGCTGTTAAAGCTCCTTTAGTATGACCTGAAACCACTAAAACATCTGGCTTAGTAGCTTTAACTTTTGCTAAAGTAGCTGCCATATCATTAAGTTCTTTTGGCAATTTATCGTCAATTATAATTTCAGATCCAGTGTCTTTTGCAGCATCTAAAATACCTAATCTAACGTCTTGAGAAAAAGCATCTTGCTCAAAAGCTTGGGCAATTTTTACACCTTTTCCACCATTTAACTCTACAGCAGTTCTAATAGCTACATCCAAATATAAGTTTGCTGGGGCTAACACCGCAAATAAATATTTGTATCCTTTTGTAAACAAAGATCTAGATGCACCATTTGCTTCAACCATTGGAACTCCATACTTTTCAGTAACTGGAGCCATAGCTTTAGTTAACCCTGAACTGTAAGGTCCAAGCATAAACTCTACTTTATCTTGACTAATTAATCGTTCTGCAAGTTGAGCTGCTCTCTTAGGATTTGACTCATCATCATAGTAAATGATTTCAAATTTATAAGATTTTCCACCAACTTTAATACCACCCATGCTGTTAATTCTATCTACGGCCATATTGTACCCGTTTTGAGTATGAACACCATTTGATGAATATTTTCCAGTAAGTGAAACAGCTGCACCTAAAATAATTTTGTCACCAACAACTTTTGCAAAAGAAATAGTTGTCGTTGATAATAAAAGTGCAATTGCAGAAACAAATGTAATTATAAAGTTTCTTATTTTCATTTATTTCCTCTCTTTAATTAATTAATTATTTCTCAATTAAACTATTAATTCATAGAAAAAACAATACGCAGCTTGTGCAATTGATCTGTGTCAAAATATTAATATTGCTGAGTAATTGCGATAATTATAGCTATTATAATTAAAACACACGCTGAAATTGTGTTTATTGTTTTTGGATTTGTTTTTAACCAAACAACTAATTTGTTTGCAAGCATTGCATAAGCAACTAGAGATAAAAAATCTAATACTACATAAGTTGTAATTAAAATTAAGAATTGAACAATGTAATTAGAACTAAAATCAATAAACTGAGGAAAAATAAAAGGAAAAAACATCCAGGCTTTTGGGCTTGTTCCTGCAACTAAAAAACCATCTTTAAAGAAAGAAAAAAAACTTTTTTCCGAAACTCCATTAGAACTTATGTCTTTTGGTCTTGAATTATAAATATCATAGGCAAGATAACTTATATAAATTACGCCTATCCATTTAAATGTATTCAAAAATAATGGATGATCTGAAATAAAAGATCCGATAACAAATATTACCAATGTTGCCTGAATAATATTCGCTGTTACATCGCCTAATGCTGTCCAAATACACTTTTGAACACCATAATTCATTGAATATGAAATAATTACTATTCGAGGTGTTCCTGGCGTAATAAATAAAAAAAGAATTATTTGTAAATATAGAAAGTATTCTAGGGGAAGCATTTTGTGGATAGTCCTAAAAAACCGGGAGCTAAAGATGGCCAGATAGGACTATCTAAAAGAGAGTATATCACAACCAAAAAATATCTCCATTAATCTTTTTTTAAAAAATACTGAATATTTTAAAAAAATCATTGATCAGATTGGGTCAATTTGTCTGCTATAGAAAAAATTGAAAAAATCACTATATATAAAATATGAAAAATATTACCATGTACACAGGTCCAATGTGTAATTTCTGCGATGCTGCAAAAAGACTGTTTTCTAGAAATAATCTTAAATATGAAGAAATAGATATTTCATCAAAAGATGGCTTAAGAGATGAAATGATAAAAAAAGCAAATGGTAAAAGAACTATTCCTCAAATATTTTTTGATGATCGCCATGTCGGTGGATATGTTGAGCTAAGAGAGTTAGAAAAAAAAGGTGAGCTAAAAAAAATATTAGAATAGTTTATTCTTTAAGCTTAAAATTTAAACAAACTCCATTATTACAATATCGTTTACCAGTTGGCTCAGGACCATCGTCAAATATATGACCATGATGCCCACCACAATTTTTACAGTGATACTCGGTTCTTGCATAACCTAACAAATGATCTGTTTTAGTCTCAAATACATTTGGTAATGATTTGTAAAAAGATGGCCAACCTGAACCACTTTCATACTTTGTTTTAGATTCGAATAATTTTACCCCACAATTTGCACAATAATAGCTTCCTTCTCTTTTTTCATTATTCAATTCACTTGATCCAGGTGCTTCAGTTCCTTCTTCAAATAAAATTAATTTTTGTTCGTCTGTTAAATTTTTGTTATTTTTTTTCATAATTATTCAATTACTCTTCTTGGTTTTCCAGATACACATGCTTCTAGATTTTCAATCATTTGAGTATAAAATAAAGAATAATTTTCTGCTGTTACATAGCCAATATGAGGAAGCAATAATGCATTTGGAATAAATCTTAATTTGTGATCTGATGGTAATGGTTCTTTTTCATAAACATCTAACCCTGCACCTGCAATAACATTCGTGGATAAAGCAATTATTAAATCATCTTCATTAACTATTGGACCTCTTGATGTGTTAATTAAAAAAGCACTTTTTTTCATCTTGTCGAATTCTTTAAGTGTAAAACAATCTTTGTATCTTTCTCCTCCTTGTACATGAATTGAAATAAAATCTGCATTTTGAATTAAATCTTCTTTACTTGATGGCAAAACATCAATTTCTTTACATTTGTCTAAACTTAAGTTTTCACTCCAAGCCATGACCTCCATACCAAAAGCTTTTCCAATATTAGCAACTTGTGAACCTACTTTTCCAAGTCCAATTAATCCTAAAATTTTTCCTTTTAACTCAACTCCAATAGTTGTTTGCCAATACCCTTGGTACATATTATCAATTTCTGGCTTAATGTTTCTTGCAAGACCTAATATTAAAGCCCAAGTCAATTCGCATGTAGGATTTACGTTTATTTCTGTTCCAGTTACAATTATTTTTCTTTTTTTTGCAGCATCTAAATTGATTGCTTTGTTTCTCATTCCGCTAGTAATAATAAATTTCAGTTTTTTTAAATTAGAAATTAGGTTTTCTGTAATTTTGGTTCTTTCTCTCATTATTAATAATGCTTCAAAATCACTTAACTGTTCTATTGCATCATTTTCATCAGTAAATGGTTCGCTAAATACTTTTATTTCATATTTTCCTGATAGCTTTTTTAAATCAACAAACTCTTGAGACACATTTTGATAATCATCTAATATTGCAACTTTAAGCATTTAATTTTTTTTATTTGAAAGTGTTATACCTACAATAATAAATATTGCTCCCAGAATATGGTAAAACATAAATTTTTCATCAAAAATTAACATTGCCATTATTGCTCCCATAATTGGCATCAGGTGTAAAAAAATTCCAGCTCTGTTTGCACCAATAATTGAAATTCCTTTTATCCAAAAAAAGAAAGCTGCAAGACCTGGAAAAATAACAACATATCCTAAGATTAAATAAAATGGTTTACCCAAAATAATCTGGTTTCCCATGCTCATCTCAATAAAATATATTGGTATTAAAAAAGTTAACCCACAAATAATTACAACTTCCAACAAAGAAACCTGAGAAATTTCATATTTTTTACTTTTCAAAAGTGCTGAATAAATCGCCCAAGAAAACATGGCAACTACCATGGATAAATCACCTTTATTAAAATCTAAATTTTTTATTAAATTTAAATCAGCTTTTGTAATGATAAAAATTACTCCAGTTAAAGATAAAACAACTCCTAGAATTTGAAAAATATTTGTTTTTTCAATATTTAAAAGTGAAGAAATAAAAATAATCCATACAGGAATGGTTGATATCATTAAAATTCCACTGATAACTTGAGTATAATATAAAGAATAATAAACAATAGAATTAAATATTGTAATGCTGGTAATTCCTAAGATTATAAAAAAACCTAAATTTTCTAAAATATATTTTTTTTTATTTATTATTTCTTTGTAAGTAAATGGAAATAAAATCAATCCTGCAAAAAACCACCTATAAAAATTCAGAGAAAATGGTGGAATTTGAAACATACTTGCAGCCTTACCTACAATAAAGTTCCCAGACCAAAATATAGTTGTTAATATTAAAATTAAATAAGCAAGTTTATTATTATTTTTCACAGATTAAGAAAATCTTAAAGAGCTATATGGTTTTAAATCTAAATTAGTATTTTCGTTTGAAATCATTTTAGAAATTATTTTCCCAGATATAGCGCCTAAAGTCCATCCTAAATGATGATGGCCAAATGAATAAAAAACATTTTTATAATTTTTTGAGGGACCTATAACTGGTAGATAGTCTGGTAATGTTGGTCTAAAACCTAGCCATTCATCTTCATGATGATCTGGAAGACCATCAAGCAAATATTTAGCATTATCAATTAAATTTTTAATTCTAGATTTTGAAATTGGATTATCTAATCCTCCAAATTCAACAGTTCCAACAACTCTTAAACCTTGTTCCATTGGGGTCATTCCAAAACCTCTATTCTGAAATACAACGGGACGTGAAACTAGATGATCACAACCTTTAAAATGAATATGATAACCTCTTTCTGTATCTAATGGAATGTTTTCATATAATTTATCGGTTAATTTTTTTGAAAATGCGCCACAGGAAATAACTAACTTATCAAATATAAATCTTTGAGTTTCAGATCTTAATACAGGTTTATCTTCATCAAAATCTAAATCTTTAATGTTTAATTTTATAAACTTTCCTTCTTTTTTTACAAAATTTTCAAATAGTTTAAGCCAAATTTTTCCAGGATTTTTTGCGTGCCTTGCTTTTTTATAAAAAACTCCTGCATGATAGATATTTTTGATATTTGGTTCTAAATCATGAATTTCTTTTTTGTTAAGCAATTGTTGCTCAGCTCCTATTTCATTTCTTATATTGATTTCTAACTCTCTACTTTTGAGATTTTGATCATTCCAAATATACATAATGCCTTTGTTTTCTACCAAACCAGATAAGTTAATTTCCTCAAATAATTCATCATATGCGGGCAACGCTAAATCTAATATTTGATGCATATATTTTGCTGTATGCATCATATTTTTTGTACTACAGTTTTTTAAAAATTTTAAAAACCAAGGAAGCATTTTTGGAACATAATTCCATTTTAAAGCCAAAGGTCCAGTAGAACTTAAAAGCATAGCTGGGACATCAGTTAAAATATCGGGTCTATTTACAGGTACTGAGGCATAAGGGGAAAAATGTCCCGCATTCCCATATGAAGCTGCCTGATTTCCAGGCTCTTCCCTGTCGAACAAAGTAACCTGAAAACCTTTTTTTTGTAAAAAAAGAGCGTTGCATACACCTTGAATTCCAGCGCCTATAATTCCAACTTTTAATTTTTTTGTCATTATTTATTATAATACATTTTTATTTGAAAATATTTAAAGTGACAAACTATACTTAATTTAATTTAAGATATTAGTTGACGACTATAGATTTTTGTACTCATCACTATGGCAAGTCCAATCATGGTAGCTAACATGGATGAACCGCCATAAGACATGATGGGCAAAGGAGATCCAACTATAGGTAGTAAGCCTAAAACCATTGCCATATTTACAGTGATATAAACAAAAATTGCTGAACCAAAACCATAGCAAAAGAATTTTCCAAAAAAACTTCTTGATAATGTTCCAATTCTTAAAATTCTAAATATTAAAACTGCATAAATTATAAGTAAAATAATTGATCCTAAAAATCCAAATTCTTCAGAGAATAATGTAAAAATAAAATCAGTATGTTTTTCAGGTAGAAATTCTAAATATCCTTGAGTTCCTTTTAAAAAACCTTTGCCTGTAAGGCCGCCAGATCCAACAGCAATTTTAGATTGTATAATTTGGTATCCGGCACCTAGTGGATCTTTGTCAGGATCAAAAAAAGTTAGAATTCTTAATTTTTGATAAGGTTTTAAAAAAGAAATAACAAATGGTGCAGAAATAATAAAAATTAAAGATGAATAAAAAAAGTATTTAATATTTACTCCTGCAAGCCATAAAACAATTATCCCACTTAAAGCAATTAATATGGCTGTTCCAAGATCAGGTTGGTCTACTACAAGTACAATTGGTATGAATAAAATCAATATAGGAATGATGATGTTTTTAATTCTATTTACATTAGAAAACTGAATCCTATGATAATACTTTGCAAAACAGACAATAATTGCAATTTTCATAAGTTCAGAGGGTTGTAAATTTATAAAATATAAATTAATCCATCTTTGAGAGCCTGAAGCAGTTATACCAAATATTGATGCCCATATTAAAAGTGCTAGGGCCAATACATAAAATAAATATCCAAAAGTATGCCATGTTTTAATATTTATAAACGATATAAAAATCATCATAATAAAAAAAATAACAAATCTTATTATGTGACTTTTGGAATGGTATAATAATTCGCCTCCATCAGTTGAGTACATTGCAAATGAACTTATTATTCCTAAAACCAATACACAAAGCAACATGATATAATCTAAAGATCTTAGTTTTTGAAAAAAAGTTGTTTTATCAGATAAAGAACTTTGTATATACATTATGTGTTAATTAAGTTTTTTGTTTTAAATTTTTCTCTTATATCGTGTCTGTCTATAACAAATTTAATTAATTTTTTTGCAATTGGAGCTGCTGTAGAACTACCTGAGCCTCCATGTTCAACTAAAATGCTAACAGCATACCTTGGGTTTTTATATGGTCCAAAAGCTACATACCAAGCATGATCCCTTTCTTTATAAGGAATTTGACTTGTTTTTAATTCAAGCTCTCTTTCTGCTTCGGTAATCCTTTTTACTTGAGCTGTTCCAGTTTTTCCTGCAAACTGATACTTAGGATCTTCAATTCTAGAAGAATAAGAAGTTCCATAAATTTCGTTTGTAGATTTAAACATTGCATCTAAAATAAATTTAACATTTTCTTTATTTCTATATAGCGCAGTGTAATTCTTCTCTTTCGCACTAAAAAATTTTTCTGTTGCTAAAAGCAGTGTAGAATCTTTTTCATTATTATTTTCTTCAGCAAGTTTCATTTTTTGTTTAATGCTTTCAATAGACTCTTGCTTTTCGTCTAAAATTATTTTTGGATAAATTTTGTGGCCCCCGTTAGCAAGTTGAGCGGTCATCAAACATAATTGTAGAGGTGTTGTTTGGATATATCCTTGTCCAATACCATTTATCAACGTTTCTCCTAAATACCAATTTTGACCAATAGCTTTTTTTTTCCATTTTGTAGATGGAACAACACCTTTTTTTTCATTAAAATAGCTCCCTAAAACAACATCTCCTAAACCAAATTTTTTTGCCGTTTCATTTAATCTGTCCACTCCCAATAATCTTGCTATCTCATAAAAATATGTATCGCATGATTGTTTAATGGCATTTTTTAGTGACATATATCCATGTCCTTGTTTTTTCCAACAGTGATATTTCA
>CAZAGV010000030.1:0-11781 GCA_964484975.1 uncultured Candidatus Pelagibacter sp. | reverse complement strand
AAAATAAACTTTTATTAATAACATCCATTACTACTATGGATGAGTATTTTGAAACAAAAAAGAAAGTTGATCAAAAGATTGAAGAATTAAGGAGCTTAGCTAAAAGATTTAAAGAATTAAAATCTCTTGTATATGAATATAAAGAAAAAAAAGAAAAAAAGGTTAGCAATTTAAATGAGGAACAAAAAAAATTGAAAAATCAACTGGATGAAAATAAATTGGAGTACGAAAAAATTATTGAAAAAGCAGCTCATGAAATAGAGAATTTTTTAACAAAAGTTGATTCTGAAAATTCATTACAGTAAAGTTTGTGTTAAAATCTAAAATAAGAAAAAAAATACTAAATATTAGAAAGAAAAAAAATAAAAAAAATATTAAATTTTCATTCCTAAAAATTTTTAAAGAAATAAAAAAAAATACTTCAAAAAAAAAAATAGTAGGAGGTTATTATCCAGTAAATTTTGAAATTAATATATTAGAATTTCTTGAGAAATTAGAAACGAAAGGTCTACAATTATGTCTGCCCGTTGTAAAAAAAAACAATAAAATGGACTTCTACAGCTGGTCTACTAAAAATTTATTAAAATTAAGTAAATACGGAATACCTGAGCCTGAACAAATTAAAAAAGTTTTTCCCGACATAATATTGGTTCCATTAGTAGCATTTGACAGCAGGTTATACCGCATTGGATATGGTGGAGGATATTATGATAGATACATTGAAAAACTTTCAAATAAAAAAAATTTATTAAAAATAGGAATTGCTCATTCTTGTCAAAAAATAAATAGAGTTCCCACAAACAAATATGATAAAAAACTAGACATAATTATAACTGAAAAATATGTTTTAAGATGAAAATTTTTTTTCTAGGCGATATTGTTGGTAAATCTGGAATGTTAGCTGTAATTAAAAATCTAAAATATATTTTTAAAAAAAAAAAAATTGATTTTGTTGTAGTTAATGGCGAAAATGCTGCTGATCAAGGTGTTGGAATCACAGAAGCAATTTCAAATGATTTGTTTAATTCAGGAGTAGATGTAATTACAACTGGTAATCATGTATGGGATCAAAAAGAAACCATTAAACATATTGAGAAAGAACCAAGACTGCTAAGACCAGAAAACTTAACAAGCAATTCCCCAGGCAAAGGATTTGGAATTTATGAATCAAAAAATGGATTTAAAGTTGGTGTTTTAAATTTAATGGGAAATATTTTTATGAAAAAATGTGATGATGTTTTTGAGTCTGCAAAAATATTTAAAAATAAATACAAGCTTAAAGAAGATTATGATTTTCTTATTGTAGATTTTCATGGAGAGATAACAAGTGAAAAAATGGCTATGGGACATTTTTTTGATGGCAAAGCAACTCTTGTTGTTGGAACACATACTCATGTTCCGACAAATGATGTAAGAATTCTAATTAATGGAACTGCTTACCAAACTGATGCAGGAATGTGCGGAGATTACGATTCAGTAATAGGAATGAATAAAACAAATTCTTTAAATCGTTTTTTAAAAAAAGCTTCAATAAAACATTTTCCTGCCGAAGGAAATGCAACTTTGTGTGGGCTTATTGTTGAATGCAATACATCTAATGGTTTGGCTGAAAAGGTGGAGCCATTTATATATGGAGGAGAATTAAAAAATAATTAATAATTATGGCGGGTCATTCTCACTGGGCTGGAATAAAACACAAAAAAGGTAAAGCAGACAAAGCACGTTCAAATCTTTTTTCTAAACTTTCTAGAGAGATTACTGTAGCAGCAAAATTAGGTGACAAAAATCCAGACATGAATGCAAGATTAAGATCTGCAATACAATCAGCAAGATCATCAAATATGCCCAAAGATAATATACAAAGGGCAATTGAAAAATCCGAAAATAGTATAGATTCTAATTATGAAAATATTAGATACGAAGGTTTTGGACCAAAAAGAATTGCAGTTATAGTAGAAACTTTAACTAATAATAAAAATAGAACAGCTTCAAATTTAAGAACTATTTTTCAAAAAAATGGAGGAAGCCTGGGCACCCAAGGCTCTGCTTCTCATAATTTTCAACAAATAGGAATAATTAAAATAAAAAAATCAGAAGGTACAGAAGATAAAATATTTGAATTAACTGTTGATTCAGGTGCAAATGAATGTTTCTCAAATGAATATTTTTATGAAATACAATGTGATAAAAACGAAATATATAGTGTAAAAAAGAAACTAGAAAAAAATATTAGCAATTTTTTATCTACCGAAATTGAATGGGTTCCTTTAAATAAATCAGAAGTATCTTCTGTAGAAAAAGAAGAAATAATAAATTTTTTAGGAAAATTAGATGATGATGATGATGTACAAAATGTTTATACAAATGCTAAATTATAAATAAAATTTATGTTAATTATAGGTATAGATCCAGGAATTTCGGGAGCAATTTGTTTTTTTGAAGATGGACAAGTAAAAGAAATAATTGATATGCCTGTTATGGCTGACGGAAAAAAAAACAAAAGACAAATTAATGGCCCACAAACGTATAACGAGATTTCAAAAAGAATTAATAAGTTTCCAAAAAAAGATGTAATTGTTGTAATTGAACAAGTTTCAGCTATGCCAGGCCAAGGAGTTACAAGTATGTTTAATTTTGGTCAATCTTTTGGTGTTTTAAAAGGAATATGTTCTGCAATGCAATTGTCGATGTTTTTTATTAGACCAGCAAAATGGAAAAAATATTTTGGCTTAATTAAAACAGAAAAAGATGCTAGCAGAACCAGAGTTATTGAAATTTTTCCATATATTTCTTATGAACTATCTAGAAAAAAAGATTCAAATAAAGCTGACGCAGTATTAATTGCTAGTTTTTTTTATAATACCTACAAAAAATCAGATTAATAAGTATTTTTTAGGACAAATTGATGACACATTTTAGTGTGAAACACACTTAATGGAAGGTGATATCACATCTCAAGCAGTTGGACTTGCAAGTAGTGCAGATTTTTCAATTTTGAATTTATTTTTAAGAGCTGATGTTATTGTAAAATCTGTAATTATTATACTTATTGCAGCATCCATATATTCTTGGGCTCTTATAATTGAAAAATATAGACTTTTTAAAAAAATTAATAATAGCTCTGAAGAATTTGAAAATAAATTTTGGAAATCAAGATCAGCAGAGTCATTTTATAATAGTTTACCAAATGATATTGATGACCCAATGGCAAATGTATTTAAAGATACAATGCAAGTAATAATAAAATCTAAATCAAGATCTAATCTATCTAATAAACTTGAAAATATGCTTGAAGTAAATATTGAGAAGCAAATGAATAGACTTGAAAAAAATTTTACTTTTCTTGCAACAGTTGGTTCAACGGCTCCATTTATTGGTTTGTTCGGAACTGTTTGGGGAATTATGAATTCTTTCCAATCAATTGCTATTTCTAGAAATACAAGTTTAGCTATAGTTGCCCCAGGTATAGCAGAAGCTTTATTTGCTACAGCACTAGGATTGTTGGCCGCAATTCCTGCTGTAGTTGCTTACAATAAATTTAGCAGTGACTCAAAAAAATATTCACAAAAATTAGAAAATTTTTCAAAAAGATTTACCTCAATAATTTAATTAATGGCATTTAAATTAAAAAGTTTATCAAGAGAACCAATGAGTGAAATCAATGTCACACCTTTTGTAGATGTAATGTTGGTGTTATTAATAATTTTTATGGTTACAGCTCCTTTGTTGACAGTAGGGGTTCAGGTTGATTTACCAGAAAGTTCAGCAGATTCTTTACCTGAGGAACAAGAACCTCTTACTTTGACTATTAATTCAAAAGGAGAAATTTTTATTCAAGAATCAAAAGTGGAATATGATAAAATTATAGCTAAAATTCTTGCAGTTTCCAAAAATAGAACTGATACAAGAATTTATGTTAGAGGAGATAAAACAATTAATTATGGGAGAGTTCTAGAAATAATGGGAATGTTGTCAGGCTCAGGATTTACCAAGGTAGCTTTAATTTCAGAACCATATAAAGAAAGATAGTGAGTGTACAAAAATATTATAATTTCATCAGGCTTGCATATGATGTTGATTTTTGTAGCAACATTAAGTTTGCCATTTTTAGTAAAAAAACCAATTGACCTTCCTCCAATTATTTCAGTGGAATTAATACAAATTACAGATCAAACAAACATTCCTTTTGCACCTAAAGCAAAAAAAATAATTGAAAAAGTTAAAAAAAAACAAGAAAAATTAGTTTCAGAACAAGCACCTCCAAAGAAAGTTAAAAAGGAGAAACCTGATGCAGTTCCATTACCGGAGGAAAAAAATGAAATAGTAAAAAAAATTGAAGAAAAAAAACAGAATCCAGAAAAAATAGAAGATGAAGTTAAACAAGTTTCAGAATTTGAAAAAGATGAAATGTTTGACCCCAATTCAATTGCCGCACTAATTGACAAATCTAAAGAAGAACAAGCAGAAACAACAAGAAAGCTTGATAAAGTAACTCAATCAGAAGATCCAAGCATGAATTTATCAGGATTAACTTTAAGTGAGGAAGATGCTTTAAAAGCGCAAATTTTTGGTTGTTGGAGCATACCTTTAGGTTTACCTTACAATGAAAATTTACTTGTGAGAATTAAATTAAAATTAAAACCAGATGGATCAGTTGTTAAAACAGAAATATTAGACCATGTTAGAATGAATAAGCCTGGACAAGGTTTTTACAAAGTTTTGGCAGAAAGTGCATTAAGAGCAATACAACTGTGTCAACCTTTAAGAGTACCAACAACTGGGTATGAGAGATGGAAGGATTTACAGTTAAACTTTGACGCAAGGGAAATGTTAGAAGGATGAAAAATAAAAACAGATTATTATTTGCAATTTTGCTAATTTTATTTCCATTAAAATCATTAGCTTTAATAGAAGTAGATATTACCAGAGGCAATCTAAGTCCTTTGCCAGTAGCGGTATCATCATTGTCATCCAGTGAAAATGATAGAGAAGCTTTACAAAAAGAATTAGATGTTAAAGACCTTGGTTTGGAAATATCAAAAGTTGTTGAAAATAATTTAAAAAAAACAGGTTTGTTTAACCCATTAAACAAAGAGGCATTTTTACAAAAACCAGATATTGCACATTTGAAACCAAGGTTTGAAGATTGGACATTAATTAAGGCTCAAGCATTAATTACAGGTAAAGTAAAGTTTGAAGATGAAAAACTTAGAGTAGAATTTAGGCTATGGGATGTTTTGGCTGGAAAAGAGATGTTAGCAATAGCTTTTACAACCGTTCCTAAAAACTGGAGAAGAGTAGGACACATTATTACAGATAAAGTTTACGAAAGATTAACTGGAGAAAAAGGATATTTTGACACAAGGATTATTTATGTTTCAGAAAAAGGACCAAAAACTCAGAGAATAAAAAAGTTAGCAATAATGGATCAAGATGGATTTAATACAAAATATTTAACTTTAGGAAATGAGTTAGTTCTAACACCAAGATTTAATCCAACAAATCAAATGGTTACATATTTATCTTACTTTAAAAATTTGCCTAGAGTTTATTTGTTAGATATTGAGACCGGAATTCAAGAAGTAGTTGGAGATTTTCCTGGAATGACATTTGCTCCAAGATTTTCTCCTGATGGAAAAAAAATTATTATGAGTTTTGCAATGGACGGAAATTCTGACATTTATACAATGGATTTGGAAAATAGAATTGTTGAAAGAATTACAAATCATCCATCAATAGATACATCTCCTTCTTATTCTCCAGATGGAAAATATATTGCGTTTAATTCAGACAGAAGTGGTTATCAGCAAATTTATGTTATGAAAAGTGATGGAACAAAAGTAAAAAGAATTTCTTTTGGAAATGGTTTATACGGAACACCTGTATGGTCACCAAGAGGAGACTTAATTGCATTTACAAAACTTCATAAAGGTAAATTTTATATAGGTGTAATGAGAACTAACGGAAAAGGTGAAAGACTTTTAACAGAAAATTATTACCAAGAAGCTCCTTCATGGTCTCCAAACGGCAGAGTATTAATTTTTTACAGAGAAACTAAAACAAATAGTAAAGGTGAGGGATTTTCAGCGAAACTTTGGTCAATTGATTTAACTGGTTATAACGAGCGCCTAGTTGAGACCGAAACTGATGCTTCAGACCCATCTTGGTCGTCTTTATTAAGCAATTAGTAGTTTTTTCAATAAAATGTATTGATTTTTAAGCTTGTAAGATCTATTTAGGTGTGAAAAAGTTAATAAAAAACAGATTTAAGGAGCAGGAATGAACTTTAGCAAAAAATACAAAAACATTTTTCTAGCGATATTTTTAAGCTTTTTGTTGTCAGCGTGTGCAACGCAAACATCAACAAAAAAAATAGATTCACAAATCCAAGGCGACGTATACACAGGCACTGATACAGTTGAATATTTAGCTGATGGAGTTCCAGACAGAGTTTTCTTTGCAACAAATGAATCGGTACTAACAACTGCTTCTAGAGAAACTTTAAGAAAACAAGCAGCTTGGTTAAGAAAGAATCCTGACGTAACTGTAGTACTTGAAGGTCATGCGGATGAAAGAGGAACAAGAGAATATAACTTAGCATTAGGAGAAAGAAGAGCTAATGCTGCCAAAGATTATTTAATGACTTACGGAATATCTTCAAGCAGAGTTTCTGTAATAAGCTATGGCAAGGAAAGACCAGTAGATTCTGGATCAAATCCTTTATCATGGTCAAAAAATAGAAGATCGGTTACAGTTAAAGCTAATTAATTAGAATTAATAAAAGACCCTATAGAATTTAAATTTTATAGGGTCTTTTTTTTGCCATCATTGTAATTACAAATAAAATTAATGTATAAATTAAAATATTATTTTTATTTTTTTTTAACTTTAATATTAATTAGTTTTCCAGCAAAAACTTTTTCTGAAAATCATAATTTAAATGAAGTTATAGATCTAATTCAAAAAGATTTAAGAACTTTAGAAAGAGCAGTATATTCTGAAAATTTTTCAACAAATCAAGATTCAAGTGAAAATGTAAATAATATGGATCAGAACTCAGAAGAAGTTCTTACTAGACATTTACTTAAATTATCAGAAATAGAGAAACAATTTCAAGAATTAACAAATAGATTTGAAGAAATAAATTTTAAACTAGATAAATTATCATCAAGACTTACAAAAATTCAGGCAGACAACCAATTAAGATTTCAGCAATTAGAAGAAGGAAAGTTAATTAATACCACTGGAGAAAGTCAACAATTGTCATCTGCTTCTGAACAAGATGAAAAAATTCTTCCTGGGTCATCTGAGCCACAAGATTTGGGTTCAATTTCGTACAAAGATTCTGAAACAAATTTAGAAAATCAAATAACGCAATCAGTTGAATCTACTGGAACTGTGGTTACAGAAACATATCAAGCAGAAGAAAAAATATTACCCGAAGCTCCCGCTGATAAACAATATGAGTTTGCAACAAACTTACTAAAAGTAGGTGATTACAATACTGCAGAGAGAGCATTTAGAGAATTTGTTATTAGCAATCCAGATCATGAATTAGCAGGAAGTGCTCAATATTGGTACGCTGAAACTTTTAGAATTAGACAATTGTACACTGATGCAGCATCAGCATACCTTGAAGGCTATCAAAAATATCCAAAAAGTGAAAAGGCTCCTATAAATTTATTAAAACTTGGAGTATCATTAGTTCAAATGGGAGAAAAAGATCAGGGTTGCTTGATGATAACTGGTGTTCAAAAACAATACCCTAAAGCAAATCAATCTGTTCTTCAAAAAGCAAAATATGAAGAAAAAAAGTTTGAGTGCAAAAAAGAAAATTCATAATAAATTATTAATCAGTTTAAAAAATCCTTTAATTAATAAGATTTATAAAGATTTTAATAATTTTGTTAAATTTAACTTAAATAAATCTAGTTTTTCTGTAGCTATTTCAGGCGGAACTGACAGTTTAGCTTTAGCATATTTTTCAAAATGTTATTCAATTTATAATAATATTGAAGTTAGATATTATCATGTGGATCATAAGCTAAGAAAGGAATCTTCTTTAGAAGCAAAAAAATTAAAATTTTTACTAAAAAATTTTGACATAAACTGTAAAATTTTAAAGTGGACAGGCAGAAAACCAAAATCAAACATTCAATCTATTGCGAGGACAAAAAGATACAATCTAATTTATAATGAGTGCTTAAAAGACAAAATTAATTTTATTTTTATTGCACATCATATAGATGATTTATATGAAAATTTTATAATTAGATTGCTCAGAGGATCAGGTCTAAAAGGTTTAGTATCTTTTAACCAAATAAAAACAAGCTATAACGATAAATTAAATATTTTAAGACCTTTAATTGGCCATAAAAAAACTGACTTAAATTACATTGCTAAAAGAGTTTTTAATTTTAAATTCGAAGATCCTTCAAATAAAAATATTAATTTTAAAAGAATTAGAATTAGAAATTTAATTAACGATCTAAAGTCCGAAGGTCTAAATCTAGAAAAGTTAAGATTAACAATTAATAATCTTAGCGATTCTAATTTTACTATTAATCATTATGTTAATGAAAATATTAAATACAATTCAAGGCATAATAGACAAAAAAAAAATTATATTTTAAATAGCGATTTTTTTAATCAACCTCATGAAATTGTTTTTAGATCTTTGGCTAACTTATTAAAAAAAATTGGCAATAAATATTATTCGCCAAGAGGCAAGAGCGTTAGCCAATTATTAACGAAATTAGGGTCTGGTGAGATTAAGAAGATAAATATTTCAGGATGTATATTGGAAAAAATCAATAATTCTTTTGTAATTTACAAAGAAAAATGAAAAAAAGACTATTTTGTATCAATTTAAGACTTGTTAAATTTACAATAATTCTTACTTTATAGATATGAATTTTAAAAATTTAGCAATGTGGGCGGTCATAGTTTTTTTAACTATTGGTTTATATAATATGTTTAAGAACCCACAAGGCTCAATAGCACAAAAAAACAATGTAATATTTTCTGAATTTTTATCAGAAGTAGAAAATGGACGAGTTGTTCAAGTTGAAATTCAAGGAAATAAAATTAAAGGAATAATGTCTAATGGAGAGAAGTTTGCAACTTATTCTCCAAACGATCCTAATTTAATCGAAAAGTTATCAAATAAAGGAGTTAGCATTTCCGCATCTCCAACAGAAGAAAAAATGCCTTCACTATTTGGAGTACTTCTATCTTGGTTTCCAATGTTGTTGCTCATAGCAGTTTGGATATTTTTTATGAGACAAATGCAAGGAGGAAAAGGTGGAGCAATGGGATTTGGAAAATCCAAAGCAAAAATGATGAACGAATTAAAAGGAAAAGTAACTTTTAAAGATGTTGCTGGCGTAGAAGAGGCAAAAGAAGAAGTAGAAGAAGTAGTAGAATTTTTAAAAGATCCAAAAAAATTTAGTAGACTTGGAGGAAAAATACCAAGAGGTTGTTTGTTAGTAGGTCCTCCAGGAACAGGAAAAACTTTATTAGCAAGAGCTATAGCAGGCGAAGCAGCTGTTCCGTTTTTTACAATATCAGGATCTGACTTTGTTGAAATGTTTGTGGGCGTTGGTGCTTCAAGAGTTAGAGACATGTTTGAACAAGGAAAAAAACATGCACCATGCATAATATTTATTGACGAAATTGATGCAGTTGGAAGAAGTAGAGGTGCAGGACTTGGTGGGGGAAATGATGAAAGAGAACAAACTCTCAACCAGTTATTGGTTGAAATGGATGGCTTTGATACAAATGAAGGCGTAATAATAATTGCAGCAACTAATAGACCTGATGTTTTAGATCCAGCGCTTTTAAGACCAGGAAGATTTGATAGACAAGTTGTTGTTTCAAACCCCGATATTATTGGAAGAGAAAAAATTCTTAAAGTACATGCAAAAAAGATTTCAATGGCTCCAGATGTAAATTTAAGAACTGTAGCTAGAGGAACCCCAGGCTTCTCAGGCGCGGATCTTGCAAATTTAGTTAATGAATCAGCTTTATTAGCAGCAAGAAAAAATAAAAGAATAGTTACTAGCGAAGAATTTGAAGAAGCAAAAGACAAAGTTATGATGGGTGCTGAAAGAAGATCAATGGTAATGACTGAAGAAGAAAAAAGATTAACTGCTTACCATGAAGCTGGTCATGCTGTAGTTACATTAAATGAGAAAGCAGCATATCCAATTCATAAAGCTACGATTATCCCAAGAGGAAGAGCATTAGGAATGGTTATGCAGTTGCCAGAAAGAGACGAAGTATCACAAACAAGAGAACAATTGCATGCCCAAATGGCAATAGCAATGGGAGGAAGAGTTGCAGAAGAACTAATATTTGGAGACGACAAAGTAACCACAGGTGCTGCAAGCGACATAGAGCAAGCAACAAAAAGAGCAAGAGCAATGGTAATGAGAGCTGGATTAAGTAAAGAACTTGGCCCTGTTTCTTATGGGGAAAACGAAGAAGAAGTATTTCTTGGCCGTTCTGTTGCAAGACAACAGAATATGTCGGAGGAGACGGCAAGAAAAGTAGATATAGAAATAAGAAAATTTGTAGATAAAGGCTATGAAAAAGCTAGAAAAATTTTGACTGAAAAAATTGAAGATCTTCACAAATTAGCAAAAGCTTTATTAACTTATGAAACCTTAACTGGACCTGAAATAAAGGATTTAATTAATAAAAATATATATCCTGCAAATAAAGAAGATTTAAAAGTCGAAGAAGACAAAGACATTTCAGCCCTAGGTTCAATAGGACTTAAACCAAAAATTGTTCATTAAATCGTAATGAAAAAATATTACACACGTGCGTGTAATTTTTATTATGGTTCAATCTCAAAAGAAAAAATAAGAAAAAAACTATCAATCCCATTAAATGGAAATAATTTAATATCTTTTGATACTATAGAAATTATAACAAGAAAATATAAAAAAAAAATTCATATAAAAGAAATAAAAAATCAGAGCAATAAAATTAAAAAAAAAATTAAAGAAGACATTAAATTAATTGTAGGAAAAAAAAAATTTAAAAAATTAAATTTTTTAAATTTTCCTATTTTGATGGGAATAATTAATTTAACGCCAGATAGTTTTTCTGACGGAGGAAAGTATAATAAGAAAAATTCTGGATTTAATCATGCAAAAAATTTATTAAAAAAAGGATGTAAAATTTTAGACATAGGTGGAGAGTCAACAAGACCAGGAGCCAAAGATATAAATAAAATAATAGAATGGAAAAGAATTAATAAAATTTTAAAAAAACTTAAAAAACTAAATAAATTTATTTCTTTAGATACTCGAAAAAGCTGGATTATGGAAAAAGGAATAAACAATAAAGTAAATTTAATAAATGATGTTTCTGGTTTGGAATATGACACAAATACTTTAAATGTTTTAAAAAAATATAAGATCCCATTTGTTATTCATCACATGAAAGGAACTCCAAAAAATATGCAAAAAAATCCAAAATATAAAAACATTCTTTTGGATATTTATGATTTTTTTGAAAATAAGATAAAAAAAATAAGATCTTTAGGAATTAAACACAACAATATTATTTTAGATCCAGGTATTGGTTTTGGTAAAAACTTGAAACAAAATATGACCTTAATTAATAATATTTCTATTTTCTACTCACTTGGATTTCCTATAATGTTGGGAGTTTCCAAAAAAAGATTTATCAAGGATTTATCTGGAAATAATGACAGCAAAGAAAGGTTAGGTGGCACAATATCATCTAGTTTATATGCAATGACACAAG
>CAZAGV010000029.1:0-12108 GCA_964484975.1 uncultured Candidatus Pelagibacter sp. | reverse complement strand
ATGGATGATGTTTGTGCTGGCTTATATGTTGTGGCTATTCTTGTATTATATATGGTTTTTAGTTCATGAAAAAAATTTCTCATAAAATTGTTAGATTATTAAGAAAAAAAAGACTTAAAATTTCCTTTGCTGAATCTTGTACAGGAGGATTGCTTTCAAGTACAATCACTTCAATTAGTGGTTCTTCTAAAGTTTTTACACTTGGATTGGTAACTTATTCAAATAAATCAAAAACAAATATGCTTAAAGTTCCAAAAAAAATAATAATGAAACATGGTGCTGTTAGTTATGAAACTTGTTTATTAATGGTAAAAAATTTGAACAAAATTAGCAAAACTAATATTTCTGTCTCAATTACTGGAATTGCAGGTCCCAAAGGTGGAACTAAACTAAAACCTGTTGGTTTAGTCTACATAGGTATTAAAAAAGGTAAGAAATCATTAGTTAAAAAATACATATTTAAAAATAAGAAAAGAAATTTAATTCAGAGAGCTACTATTAATAAGGCTTTAAATCTGATTTTAAGTTTTATGAAATAAATCTTCTGCTCTTTTCTGAAAAGCATCAGCAATTTTATCTAAGCCAAACTGAAATGATTTAGTCATAATTATATTTAAAAAATGATTTTTCAGTTCAAAATCAACATCAAAAGATACTTCTGTAATTTTATTTTGCTCTTTAAAATTCCATTTATTTTCTAAATACTTTAAAGGACCATCAAGATTAGTTACATAAATAGAATCTTCTTTTTTATTAAATTTTACATCACTTTTATATGTGTCTTTAAAAGGACCTTTTCCAATTGTTAAATCAGCGATTATTAATAATAAATCACCTTGATCTTTCTTCTCATGTATTTTTGCTCCAAGGCAAAATGGAACAAATATTGGGTATTTTTCTATATCAAGAACTAAATCTATTAACTGTTCTTTTTTGCACTCAATAGATCTTTTAACTGATGCTATGGGCATTAGTTTTCTTAATTCTATTTTTTTTAAGTTCAGCAAAATCTTCATCAGCATGGTAAGAAGATCTGGTAAGTGGCGATGATGATACTAGTAAGAAGCCTTTTGACTCTGCAATAGATTTTAATTCATCAAATTCTTCAGGATTATAATATCTATCAAGTGGATGGTGTTTAGCAGTGGGTTGTAAGTATTGTCCTATAGTTAAAAAATCAACTTCAGCAGATCTTAAATCATCCATCACTTGTATAATTTCATCTTTATTTTCTCCTAAACCAACCATTAAACCAGATTTAGTGAAAATATTTCTATCAATTTTTTTTGCATTTTTTAAGAGAACAACTGAAGCAAAATATCTAGATCCAGGTCTAACTTTTCTGTAAAGAGCTGGCACGGTTTCAATGTTATGATTAAAAACATCAGGCTTAGCTTCAATAACTTTTTTATATGAATCTCCTTTTCTTAAAAAATCTGGAGTTAAAACTTCTATAGTTGTATTGGGATTTTGTTTTTGTGTTTCAATAATAACATCAAAAAAATGATTAGCGCCACCGTCAATTAGATCATCTCTATCAACAGATGTTATTACGGCATGCTTTAAATTTAATTTTCTAACTGCAGATGCAATTTGAAAAGGCTCTCGAGGGTTAAGAAATTTAGGTTTACCGGTAATGACATTACAAAAAGAGCAAGCTCTAGTGCATATTTCGCCCATAATTAAAAAAGTTGCATGTCTTTTACTCCAACATTCAGTAATATTTGGACAGTTTGCTTCTTGGCATACAGTTTTTAACTTATGTTGATTAACCACACTTTTTGTCAAAAAAAATTCTTGGCTATTTATAAGTTTTGACCTAATCCAATTTGGTTTTTTTTTAATCAGATTAGTAGGTTTATTGATTTTTTCAGGGTGTCTAATTTTCATTATTTTTAATTAAATAAATTTTTTCTCCTTTTTTTCCAAATAAAAATTTTTGTCTAATTAGAATTTCTATGTAATCTAAATCTAAATTATCTGTTAATAATGAATTTTTTATTTCTAATTCATTTATTTTATTTGCAATTTTAATTTTTTCATCATTCAATTCTTTTAAAATAGTTTTCTTTTCAAAGTATGAAATTAAACCTCGTTTTCCATCTAGAAGGTTAAAAAAAAAGTACAGAAATAAAATAGTAAATATTAATATAAAATAATTTTTTTTTATATTTTTTAGCATTAACCAATTTTATTCATTTTTGCAGCTTTTCCAAGATTCTCTTGAATTCTTATAAGTTGATTATATTTAGCTACTCTTTCAGAACGTGCTAATGATCCTGTTTTTATTTGATTAGAATTGGTACCTACTGCAAGATCTGAAATGAATGTATCTTCACTCTCACCCGACCTGTGAGATATGATGGTTTTAAAACCAATTAACTGTGCAAATTTGATTACTTCAAGTGTTTCTGAAACAGTTCCAATTTGATTAAGTTTTATTAGTATTGAATTTGAAGATTTATTCAAAAAACCAATCTTTAATCTTTCCAAATTTGTTACATATAGATCGTCACCTACAATTTGAGTTTTTTTAGTAATTTTTTTCATGAATTTATTCCATGATAGCCAGTCATCTTCAGCAAAAGGGTCCTCTATAGATTTAATTTTATATTTTTTAATTAATTTTAAATATTTATCTATTGTTTTATCTGTAGATATAAATTTTTTAGAATGAATTGAATATTTTTTATTCTTAAATAGTTCATTTGCAGCAACATCTAGGCAAATTGATACATCTTTTCCATTTTTAAAACCTGCTTTTTCTATTGCTTTTACTATCAATTTTAGGGCATCTTCATTGTCATTTATCATTGGAGCAAAACCACCTTCGTCACCAACTGATGTGGACTCGCCTCTTTGTTTAATTATATTTTTTAAATTATTAATTACCAAAAAGCACATTCTTATTGATTCAGTGATTGATTTTGCTTTATCTGGTCTGATCATAAACTCTTGTATTCTAAGACCATTATTTGCATGAGCTCCACCATTAATTACATTCATTAAAGGATAAGGTAATTTAAAATTCTTTTTAACTAAAAAAGTTTTATAAAGTGGCGTTTTCCTAATTCTTGCAGATAATTTTTTAACAGCCATAGAAACGGCTAACAATGAATTTGCTCCAAATTTTTTTTTTTGTTTTGTTCCATCAAGTTTAATTAAAATATAATCAATTTTTTCTTGATTATGTATATTTTGATTTTTTAATTTTTTTGAAATTATTTTATTAATTAATTGGACTGGTTTTAAAACACTTTTTCCTAAATATTTCTTATTTGAAACATCTCTTTTTTCATAAGCCTCATGTGAGCCAGTAGAAGCACCTGATGGACAGATTGCTCTAGCCTTCATATTATTTGCAAAAACTTCAGCTTCTATTGTGGGATTCCCTCTGCTATCGTAAACTTGTCTTGCTATAACTTTTGTTATTTTGCTCATTTATTATTTTTAACAAGATTATCAATTTCAACTATTTGAGAAATTAAGTTTTCTAACTTGTTTAATGGAACCATGTTAGGACCATCTGATGGAGCATTATCTGGATCTTGATGAGTTTCTAAAAATATTGCTGCTATACCAACTGCAGTAGCTGCTCTTGATAAATATTCAACAAACTCTCTTTGACCACCACTTTTTTCACCCAGACCACCTGGTTGTTGTACTGAATGAGTTCCATCAAAAACAATTGGGTAGCCATTTTTTGCCATTATAGGTATTGATCTCATATCAGAAACCAAAGTATTGTATCCAAAACTTGCACCTCTTTCTGTAACAAGAATATTTTCATTTCCAGATTCAGAAATTTTTTTTGTTACATTAACCATGTCCCATGGTGCTAAAAATTGTCCTTTTTTTACATTAATAATTTTATTAGTTTTAGCTGCAGCAATTAATAAGTCTGTTTGACGACACAAGAAAGCAGGTATTTGTAATACATCAACATGATTGGATACGACGGGACATTGATCAATGTTATGGACATCAGTTAATACTGGGATTTTTAATTCTTTTCTAATTTTGTCGAAAACAGGTAATGATGCATCCAGACCCGCACCTCTTTTGCCTTTTAGGCTAGTTCTGTTTGCTTTATCAAATGAAGTTTTGTAAATAAATCCAATTTTAAATTTTGATGCAATTTCTTTAATTTTCCCAGCCATATCCATAGCATGTTGCTCTGATTCAAGTTGGCATGGGCCTGAAATAAGAGTTATTTTTTTATTATTAGATATCTCTAAATTGTTACATTTAACTATTTTATTTAGCATTAATAGAATTTTGCAGCCTTGATAAAAGATGAGAATAAAGGATGTGGAGACAAAGGTCTAGATTTAAATTCAGGATGATATTGAACACCTATAAACCATGGATGATTTTTAAGTTCAATAATCTCGGGTAATTTATTATCTGGTGACATTCCTGAAAAAATCATGCCTTTATTTTCAAATTTATTTTTTAAATTATAGTTAACTTCGTACCTGTGTCTATGTCTCTCGAAAATAGATTTTGATTTATATATATTTTCTATCAATGAATTATGTCTTAATTTAGCTTCATACAGTCCCAATCTCATAGTGCCACCTAAATCTTTATTTGTTCCTTTTATTAATTTTCCATTTTTATTCCACTCATTCAACAAACCAATTACAGGGTAACAATTTTTATCCAGTTCACTTGATCCTGCATTTCTAATTTTTAAAGTATTTCTTGCAAATTCGATTACCGCCATTTGCATACCAAAACAAATACCTAAAAAAGGAATTTTGTTTTTTCTAGCATAACTAATAGCTGATATTTTTCCTTCTGTACCTCTCTTTCCAAATCCACCGGGTATTAAAATACCTGATACATTTTTTAAGACTTTATTGATTTGATTAGGTGCTAATTTATCAGATTCAATTCTAACTAAATTTATTTTTATATTGTTTTTTATTCCGCCATGAATTAGTGCTTCATCTAAAGATTTATAAGCATCTTTTAAATTTACATATTTGCCTATAATAGCAATATTTACCATTTTTTTGGTGCTTAAAACAGTTTTGGTAATTTTTTTCCACGGTAATAAATTAACTTTTTTTCTTGGTTTTAATTTAAAATATTCTAAAACCTGCTTATCTAATTGTTCATTATAAAAACTTATTGGTGCCTCATAAATTGTTCTCACGTCAACTGTTTCTATAACATTATCAATTGAAACATTGCAAAAGAGAGATATTTTTTTTCTTTGATCTAATGGTATAGACTTTTGAGATCTGCAAATAATTATATCTGGTTGGATACCAAGGCTTCTTAATTCTTTTACAGAATGTTGTGTTGGTTTAGTTTTGATTTCATCTGATGATTTTAAAAAAGGTACAAAAGTTAAATGTATAAATAAACTTTTACTCCTTCCTACATAATTTGAAAATTGCCTTATAGCTTCGACAAAAGGTAAACTTTCGATATCTCCTACCGTTCCACCAATTTCACATATAACAAAATCTTCATTAGTTATATCATCTTTTATAAATTCTCTTATTCTATCTGTAACATGAGGTATAACTTGGACTGTTCTTCCTAAATATTTACCCTTACGTTCTTTTCTAATTATATCACTGTAGATTTTTCCAGTTGTAATATTGTCTGATTTTTTTGCTGATATATTTGTAAATCTTTCGTAGTGGCCAAGGTCTAAATCTGTTTCAGCTCCATCGTCTGTAACAAAAACTTCCCCATGTTGAAAAGGACTCATTGTTCCTGGGTCAACATTTAAATACGGATCCATTTTTCTTATTCTTACTTTATAGCCTTGTGATTTTAATAAATACGCTAGTGATGCTGAAGATAATCCTTTTCCTAAAGATGAAACCACGCCGCCAGTGACAAATATATATCGCGCCATGGAATTACTTTATAACCATAGTTTTTAAAAAATGAAAGTATTAATTATTATTTTCTGGAATTTTAGGTGCTTCATCAGAATTTTCTTCAATTTTATCTAAAACTGATGATGTTGGAGCAAGATCACCTCGAGAAACTATTGTTAATGCAAGACTACATATGATGAATAAGGTTGCAATAATTGCAGTTGCTTTTGTAAAAAAATTACCTGCAGACCTTGAAAACATAAAATTATCTTGGGAGACGCCTATTCCTAAAGCACCCCCTTCAGATTTTTGAAAAAGAACAAACAATACAAGCAAAACTGCTAATATGATATTTATTACTAATAATATATTTTCCATGATGACTAATTAATAGTTTTTTTTATGATATCAATAAAATTCTTAGAATTTTGAGATGCACCACCAATCAAAAAACCGTTAATTAAACTAATTTTTTTCAATTCTGCAATGTTTTTAGGATTTACAGATCCACCATAAATTATTTTAGGTTTTTTTAATTTCCAAAAATTCATTATCATTTTTTTAATAATAAAAACTTGCTTTTCAAGATTTTTAGTTTTTGGAATTATGCCAGTTCCAATAGACCAAACTGGCTCATATGCAAAAATAATATTATTATTTTTTTTTATATTTTTTAGACCACGAGTTATTTGTGAATTTAAAATTAAATTAGTTTTATTTTTTCGCTTCTCCTTTAAAGTTTCGCCAATACAAAAAATGATTTTTAATTTTTTTTTTAAAGCAGATTTTATTTTAAGATTTATAATATGATTATTATCTCCTGTAATTCTATTTTCGGAGTGACCAATTATTACATATTTTGCTCCAATAGATTTTATTAAATTGGTATTTATAGATCCAGTAAAGGGTCCAGGATTTTGAGAATAATGACAATTTTGAGCTCCAATTTTAATTTTGCTATTTTTTACTAATTTTAAAAATTTATCGATTAAAGTATATGGAGGACAATACACAATTTGTGCTTTTTTATATTTTTTGTTTTTGGAAAGTTGAATCACCCTTTTGATAGAATTTACTGACTTAAAATCACCAAACATTTTCCAATTTGCAATAAAAAACATATTATTTGTCATTAACTTAAATTTAATTTATAGGTTTGTTTTTTATAGATCAATAAAATTAAAATTAAATGTTAAATAAACTAAGAAATTTTTCAAAAGGCAAGCTTGCAGGTGTCCTTGTGGGTATAATAATTATTCCATTTGTATTTTGGGGAATGGGAAGTGTTTTTAGTGGTGGAAACACAAATAGTATTGCAAAAATAAATAATCACAACGTATCAACTCAAGATTTTGCTGATTTTATTAATAAATCAAAAATTAGTAACGATACAATAAAAGAAAATATTAATAATAATGTTCTTGAAGAACTTTTGACACAACTAGTTTCAACTTCTCTAATTGATATAGAAGTAAATGAATTGGAGGTTTCAATCTCAGATGAAGTACTAGCAAAAAAAATTAAAAAGGAAAAAAATTTTCAGGATGAAAACAGTAATTTTTCCAGAACAAAATATGAAAAATTCTTATTACAAAGCAATACGTCGGCAGTGCAATTTGAACATGAAGTAAGAGATAATGAATTAAAAAAAAAATTGTTTACATATATAAGTGGAGGAATTAAATCTCCTTTTTTCTTAATAAATAAAAATTATAAAGAACAATTTAAAAAGATTGAAATTGATTATTTAGATCTAAATTCAATATATATAAATAAAAATGAAATTACTTTGAATGATCTAAAAAAACATATAAATGAAAATAAAGAAAAATTTTTAGTTGAAAAAATAGATATATCGTTAATTAAAATTACCCCTGAAAACATATCTGGAGAAACAGAATTTACTGAAAATTTCTTTTCCAAAATTGATGAAATTGAAAATTTAATATCAAATAAAAAGAATATTAATGAAATAGCAAAAAAATATAATTTAAAAGTTAAAATAAATAATGAATATTCACCAGGAAAAAATAGCGAAAATTTACTAGATGAAATTTATAAAAGAAGAAATAAAGAGGTTTTAAATTTATTAGATAAGAATGATTTCTTTTTATTATATGAAATCAAAAATTTTAAAAAAATTCTGCCTAGTTTAGAAAATAATGAATTTCTTGAATTGGTAAAAAATGATTTTTTTGAAGCAAATAAATACAATATTCACAAAAATTTACTCACTAAGATTTCCAAAAAAGAATTTTCGAATGAAGATTTTTCTAAATTATCTAAAGGAATGTTAAGTAATTTAAAAATTACCTCGATAAAAGATACAAAGAAATTCACATCTGACTCTGTGAAATTGTTATATTCTTTAAGTACGAATAATTTTTCTTTAGTTTCCGATAAAAAAAGCAATGTCTACTTAGTTAAAATAAAAAACATATATGAAAATAATTTAAGTAAAAATAGTGGAGAAATAAAAATGTTTGCTGATCAAACAAATATAAATCTAAAAAATAATCTTTATAATTCTTATGATTTGTTATTAAACGAAAAATATAAAATCGAAATAAATCAAAATACTCTCGATAGAATGAAAAATTATTTTAGATAAACAATGTTAAATGTTGATCTTAAAAATTTTATAATAAATCACAAAAAAAATATAAATCAAATTATATATTATTGTACTAAAACTGATGGATTAAATGAAATTAACAATTTAATAAATAATTTTTTAAATGAAAAAAATAGCTTTGTTTTTGAGTCAGTTGAAAAAGGTGTAATTAAAGGAAGATATACAATTTTTGGAAGGAATCCGGATAAAATATGGGAATTTAATAATAATAATTGTTTTATTTATAAAAAGAATAAAAAAATTAAAATTAATGGAGATCCAAAAAAAAATATAGAAAATATAATTGAAGAATTTAAATTTAAAATACCAAAAGGTCTCCCGCCTATTAGTTCCTTGTTATCAGGATATTTTTCGTATGATATAATAAGATATATTGAAAATATTCCAAATACTTGTGTTGATGATCTTAAAATTCCAGATGCAAGAATTTTAAGACCACAGACATTAATAGTACATGATAATTATGAGCAGAAAATTTACTATATAATAAACTGTTTTTCAGATGAAAAAATAATTGATTATAAAGAAAAATTTAATTCTATAGAAAACCAAATTAATAATTTAATTTTTACTTCAAATTACGATTTAAATTTAGATACTGGCAACTATAAAAAAAAAATTAAAGTTAAATCAAATATTTCAAAAAAGAAATTTTTACAAAATGTCAAAAAAGCTAAGAAATACATTAAAATTGGTGATATTTTTCAAGTTGTTTTAAGTCAACGATTTGAAACAAAACTTACTAAAAACCCAATTGAAATATATAAAAAACTTAGAATTAATAACCCATCACCTTTTATGTATTTTTTTAATTTTGAAGATTTTCAAATAATTGGTGCAAGTCCTGAAATTCTAGTTAGATTAAGAAATAATAACGTTACCATAAGACCTATTGCTGGTACTAGACCAAGAGGAAAAAATAAAAAAGAAGATAAATACTTTGAAAGAGACTTATTAAAAGATAAAAAAGAACTTTCTGAGCACTTGATGCTTTTAGATTTAGGAAGAAATGACACAGGAAAAGTATCAAAAATCAATACTGTCAAGGTTACCGAAAAATTTGTAATAGAAAGATATTCTCATGTTATGCATATTGTTTCTAATGTAATTGGTAAATTTAATAAAAAATTTTCAAAGTTTGATACACTTCTTTCTGGTTTTCCTGCTGGAACAGTATCTGGAGCTCCAAAAATAAGAGCTATGGAAATCATTGATGAATTAGAAAATACAAAAAGAAAAGTATATGCTGGAGGTATTGGATATTTTTCAGCAAATGGGGATTTTGATACATGTATTGCATTAAGAACTGCTGTATCAAAAAATAATAAATTTTATGTACAGGCCGGGGCTGGTATTGTTGCTGATAGTAAACCAATGAATGAATATAAAGAAACAGTAAATAAAGCTAAGGCATTATTAAAATCTTTGGAATAATAATGAAAATATTATTAATTGATAACTACGATAGTTTCACCTTTAATCTTTATCATTATTTATCATCCTTAAATGCAAAAGTTGAAGTATTTAGAAATGACAAAATAACTGAAAAAGAAATCATTAAAAAAAAATATAATAAAATAGTAATATCTCCTGGACCTGGCAATCCAAATCAATCTGGAAATTGTTTAAAAATTGTTAAAAAATTACATAAAAAAATTCCAATTCTTGGAGTTTGTTTGGGTCATCAAATTATAGGTCAAGTTTTTGGATCTAAAATAATTCAAGCTAAAAAGTTAATGCACGGAAAAACTAGTGGAATTAAATCGTTTAAAACTGGAATTTTTAAGAATCTACCGAAGAGTTTTGAGGCAACCAGATATCATAGTTTAATAATTGATAAAAAAACACTATCAAAAGATCTTGAGATAACAGCTAAAACAAAAGATAACATAATAATGGGAATTATGCATAAAAAATATAATATTCATGGAGTACAATTTCACCCGGAGAGTATAAAAACTACCATTGGAATAAAAATTTTAAAAAACTTTATAAATTATAAAATCTAATGAAACAATTTTTAGATAAACTTAAAAATAAACAAGATTTGTCTTTTGAAGAAAGTAAGTCAGCTTTTAATATATTAATGGATGGTAGGGCAAATGAATCAGAAATATTTAATTTTCTTACCCTTTTATCTATTAAAGGTGAAGTATCTGACGAAATTGCAGGTGGTGTTTATGTTTTAAGAGAAAAATCAAAGAGGGTGAATGTTCAGAATTGTATTGATACATGTGGTACCGGTGGTGATGGAATGAATACTCTGAACATTTCAACTGCTTCTGCTCTATTATTGGCAAGCATGGGCATTAAAGTAGCTAAGCATGGAAATAAGGCTGTTTCATCTAAATGTGGTTCTGGTGATGTTTTGGAGGCGTTAAATATTAAAATTAACTTAGAGCCAAAACAAATAGAAGATCAAATAAATACAAATAATTTTGGTTTTATGTTTGCACCCAATTACCATAGTGCAATGAAATTTGTTGGTCCCACAAGAAAAAAAATTGGAAAAAGAACTATATTTAATATGATTGGTCCATTAAGTAGTCCTGCTCTTGTTGATAAACAAGTTGTTGGTGTATTTGATAAAAAATTATTAAAAATTTTTGCAAATGGATTAAAAAATTTAAAAATTAAATTTGCATGGATTGTTAATAGTGAAGATGGTTTAGATGAAATTTCACCATATGCAAAAACTAATGTTGTTCAATTAAAAGATAATAAAATTACAGAAATAGTTATTGATCCTATTGAATTAAAAGTTAATGCAGAAAACTTTAAAAATTTGCTTGGTGATGATGCAAAATTCAATGCAGATAAAATAATCAATATATTTAAAGGTGAAGATAATGATTTTTCTAAAGCAGTTTGTTTAAATGGCGCAGCAGGCTTAATAGTTGCAGAAAAATTTGTTAATATTAAAGATGCATACATTAATGCAAGAGAGCATATTTTATCTGGAAAAACTTTTAAACATTTACAAAATTTACAAAGTGTCTGAAAATATATTAGAAAAAATAATTAAAAATAAAGAAAAAAAAATAGATTTATTAAAAAAATCTTTATCAATTGAAAGCTTAAAAAAAAAAATTGATGAAAACAAATCATTTATAAATTTTAAAGAAAAGATTAAAAGTAATGAGATTGAAAATAAAATTTCAATTATTGGGGAAATTAAAAAAGCTAGTCCATCAGCTGGTTTAATATTTGAAAACTACGACCCAGTAAATATAGCTGATATATATAATAAAAAAAAAGTTACTTGTTTATCTGTTTTAACAGAAGAATATTTTTTTTTGGGAAACATGTTACACATAAGTACAATTAAACAAAAAATTAATCTCCCAATATTATGTAAAGATTTTTTTATAGATAAATTTCAAGTTTATCTTGCAAGAAGCTACGGTGCCGATGCAATACTAATTATATTGGCTGGGGTTACAGATGAAATAGCAAACACTTTATACGAAGAAGCTTTAAAATTAAATATGTCAGTAATAGTAGAAGTTCATAATATCGAAGAAGCCAAAAGATCTTTAAAATTTAAAGAAGCTTTAATCGGTATTAATAATAGAAATCTTAAAACTTTAAAAACCGAAATAAACACAACTTATGATATTCATAGTG
>CAZAGV010000028.1:0-12382 GCA_964484975.1 uncultured Candidatus Pelagibacter sp. | reverse complement strand
AAATTAGTTATGTTGGAGATTGGACCAGTTATAATTATAGAAAAGCTATGCAAGAAGCTGGATATAAAAATGGAGATCCATTAGGTGGAAAGATGTTTCCAACTTTATATGAAAGTATTTAACTCCTGGTTAAAAAACCAGAAGTTAAATAAATAATTATTATTGACCAGGTCCTTTATAAGAACCAGCAATTTTTGCCGCATTCGCAGCAACATCATTGATGTTTATTTCCTCACAAACTGCAATGTTGCAAAGAGCGCCACTTGCTTCTGTTGCCATTTTGATTCCAGCAGCTTGTTCAAAAGTACCTTCAAATTGTACTAAAAAATCGTAAGGTCCTCTAAGAGGAACATACAAATTCATTTTAGCGCCAACTGCATCGGCTGCAGCTTTTGCAGCTTTTGATCTATCTGATTTAGGATCTTTAATAAAACCCTGGAAACCTTGAGCAGTATAGTTTCCCATAGCGTAAAATTTTGCCATAAAATCCTCCTTTCTATTTAAAATTATAACAGAAGAAAAATAAGTTTAATATTAATTTTGTATTAAATTTATCTATTGGAAATACGATCTATTTCTTTTAATTCAACTTCAAGTTTATCTAGTTCTTCACCACCAGCCATCATACTTAAAAGTTTTTCTCTCGAAAGATCTTTTTTAGAATATGTGCCTAAACTTTTTCCTCTATTTAAAACAGTAAAACTATTTCCAACAGGATAAGCGTGATGAACATTGTGGGTAATTAAAATCACAGCTAAACCTTGAGAAGCTGCTTTAACTATATATTTTAAAACAACTGAAGCTTGATGTACTCCTAATGCTGAAGTTGGTTCATCTAATATTAAAACTTTTGCTCCAAAATATATTGCTCTTGAGATTGCAAGGCATTGTCTTTCACCTCCTGACATAGTTCCTACTGCTTGTGAAGGGTCTCTAATATCAATACCAATTTGACTCATTCGTTCTGCGGCAATATTATTTGCTTTTTCCATATCAAAAGTTTTAAAAAAAGGAATACCTTTTTGAGGTTCCCTTCCCATAAAAAAGTTTCTAGTAACACTCATCAAAGAAACTAAAGCTAGATCTTGATAAACAGTAGCTATACCCATATCCAAGGCATCTTTTGGGGAGTCAAAAATAGTTTTTTCTCCTTCAACAATTATTTCACCTTCATCTGGTTTGTGAACACCTGATAAAGTTTTTATCAAAGTTGATTTACCTGCTCCATTATCTCCAAGAAGACACATTATTTCACCTTTTTTAACTTTCATCGTTACATCTTTAAGAGCAATTACTTTTCCAAAAAATTTACTTATTCCATTAAACTCTATTAAGTTTTCAGACATTATTTACTCTCAGTAACCTTTTTTCTAATATAATTATTAAATACTACAGCTATAAGCATCATAGCTCCTAAAAAAACTTTAAACCAATCTGTATCAACATCTGTATAAAAAATACCCATTGATACTGTTCCAAAAATTAATGCTCCAAAAGCTGCTCCTATAGCCGATCCATATCCTCCAGTTAAAAGACATCCACCAACTACTGCTGCGGCTATTGCTTCTAATTCTTTTAAAGTTCCTCTCATTGTATCAGCAGACCCAGCATCTAATACTTGAATACATGCAAATAAAGTAGCTGCACATGCCGTTCCTATGAACAAACTTATTTTAACTTTCCCAACTGGCACACCAACATTTGTTGCTCCCACTTTGTCACCACCAGATGCAAAAATCCAATTTCCATATCTTGTTTTCATTAATATCCATGTTGCAAAAATTGTTAATCCTATAAACCAAATTACAGATGGAGGTATACCAGTTGCTAAAGGCGTTCCATCAGTTCTTAATGCAATTAAATTCATTGAACCTAACCATGTAAATAACCATTTAAATGTATCTGTAGCAAACATCCATGCAAATGGATCATTTTCAATTAAAACTCTTAAACCAGGAACTTGAGTTCTACCAGTAATTAATCTTGTTATAGCTAATGTAGCTCCTCTTAAAATAAATAACATTGCTAATGTGACTATAAAAGAAGGAAGCCCTGTTTTTACTACTAATATTCCATTAAAATATCCAACAAGAACGGCCATAGCAAAAGCAAAAACAATACTCATCCACAAAGGCCAACCCCAATAAATTGCTGGAATAGCAATACAAATTCCGGCAAATCCAATCATTGATCCAATTGAAAGATCAAATTCTCCTCCAATCATTAACATAGCTGCAGCGATTGCTATTATTCCTAAGTTTGCTGATACATCTAAAAAATTTAGTGCTCCATACGCGCTAAACATTCCGGTATCTCCAGCAACAATTCCAAAAAATATAAATACAAGAATAGAACCACCTAAAGCTCCTAACTCTGGTCTATTTAGTAATACTTTTAATTTTGAAACTTTTTTAAGTCTTTCGTCTTTATTAAAATCTTTTTTTGAATCAATACTTTTTGATTTTTCAGACATTTATAATATTTAAATTAAAAAAAAGGCCTGACTAAAATTTAGCCAGGCCTAATTAATTATATTTTATCTATAACCTTGAGCTGCCCACTTAATTACTTTGCTAGCATTGTCAGGAGTTACAAATCCAGGTCCAGTCATAACTACACCAGCTGGCATTGTTCCCCATCTCATATACTGCGCAAAGATAGCAATAGGTAGGTAACCTTGTAAGTATTGTTGTTGGTCAATTAAAAACTCTACTTTTCCTGCAGCAGCAGCTTTTAACATATTAGGTGACATATCAAATGTACCTAATTTAACGCTTCCAACTTTACCAGCAGCTTCTAAAGCTTTTAATGCTGCTTCGCCAGATAAACCAGCACCTAAAGTTAGGATAGTGTCATATCCACCACCTAATTTTGCAGCAACAGCTTTTTGAATTTCTGTTGGGTCGTTAGAAGTACCTAAAATATCAACACTTCCACCAAAACCTTTTTTGAAACCTGCACATCTTCTGTCTAGTGCAACGTTTCCAACTTCATGGTTAACACATAGTGCTTTTTTTCCACCAGCAGCTTTCATTTTTTGTCCACCGCCTACACCGGCTTCAAACTCAGTTTGTCCAACATGAGCACTGATTCCTAAAGAAGCATAATCATCTGAACCAGAGTTCATTGAAATTACTGGAATACCAACAGCGATAGCAGCTTTAACAGATTTTCCTAAAGCAGCTGCATCTGGTAATGTAATTACAATACCTTTTGGTTTTTGAGATACTGCGTTATCAATTAATTTTGCCATTTCAACCATGTCAAAAGTTCCTGGAGCTGTATACTTGCAAGATATTCCCATATCTTTACAAGCTGAATCAACACCATTCTTTGCTACTGACCAAAAAGGGTCATTAGCTTGACCGTGTGAAACAACAATTACGTCCGTAGCTATAGCTGACACAGACATCATAGACCATGCAGCAATTGCTAAAAACAATTTTTTTAATGTTTTCATTAATTTACCCTCTTGTTAATAATTAACTTTTTATAATTTGAATTTAACCAAACTATTTGCAGGTAGTAAAGAAGAATGGTTGTATTCTAGCAAAAGTTGAATCAATTAATAATTTATTTTTACAAACTTTTTTAATTTAATTGATTTTAAAGCATTATCGGCAAGTATTAATGATTTTCTACCATCCTCAAAATTTGCTAATGGTTTAGAATTATTCTTAATTAAATTTAATAAACCATTCAGTTGCAGTTTGTATGCCTCTTCATATCTTTCAGTAAAAAAATACATTAAAGGTTTTTTGGTTTCAGTGGATTTACTATTATAAAATTTTGTTTCCAAATCTCTTTGATTTTCAGAAATAATCATGCCTTTGCTTCCAAATATCTCAACTCTTTGATCATAACCAAAACTACAATTTCTCGAGTTTGTTATTACACAATGAACTCCTTTTTTTGAATTCATTACACATGTAGCAAGTTCATAATCTTTGTATTTTTGAAATGATTTGTTTGAAATATTGCTTCCAGTAGCAAATATTGAATTAAATTCATCTTTTCCCAAATAAAAACGCGCTAAATCAAAATCATGTATCATCATATCTCTAAAGATTGTGCCAGTACTTTTAAGAATTTTCATTGGAGGTGGAGCTGGATCACGGCTCGTGATAATTATTTGTTTTAGAGTTCCAATTTTTCCATTATCTAAATTTATTTTTAAAGAACGATGACTAGGATCATATCTCCTATTAAATCCCATTTGTATTTTAGGATTAAATTTTTTTATATATTTTTTACACTCGTTAACTTTTTTTAAACTTAAATCTAAAGGTTTTTCGCAAAAGATTATTTTTTTTTTTTTCGCTGAATCTTTTATGAATTTTATATGAGTAGGGGTGCTTGTACAAATAATTATAGACTTTATTGTTTTATCATTTAGTGCTTGATTTGGACTATTTATAGCTAAAGAGTTTAGTTTTTTTGCAGACTTTTTTGCTAATATTTGATTAATGTCAAAAACATATTTAAGATTAAATTCTTTATTTTCTACTATGTTTTTTGCATGAACTAATCCAATTCTGCCTAGACCGAATAGTGCAACATCAATCATAATTCTTTTTTTGATTCAATTTAAAATATGATTTATATTTTAACAAGAGTTTTAATTATGTCAGTAAAATTAGGAGTAGCACCAATAGCCTGGAGTAATGATGATATGCCTGAGTTAGGTGGTGACACATCATTAGAACAGTGTCTTTTAGAAGCTAGCCAAGCTGGTTATATCGGAATTGAGTCCGGTGGAAAATTTCCTAAAAATTCATCTGAGTTAATTCCAAAATTAAATAAATTTCATCTAGAGCTATGTTCAGGTTGGTATGGCGCAAATTTAAGAAAAAATTCAGTAAAAGAAGAAAAATTAGCAATACAAAAACAGTTGAAACTATTTCAAGAATGTAATTCTCCATGCATAGTTTTTGCAGAAGTTTCAGGATCAATTCAAAGCGATCCGAATAGAAAATTATCAACTAGACCACAAATGGAAGATGAAGAGTGGAAAGAATTTTGTACAAAAATTTCTGAATTTGGAAAATACCTAGAAGATCAAGGTATGCCTTTAGCATATCATCATCATATGGGTACAGTTATAGAAACACAAAAGGACACAGAAAGACTACTAGATAACACCCATGACAGTGTAAAATTAACTTTAGATACTGGCCATATGTTGTTTGCCAAAGGAGATTCAAAAAAAATACTTAATGATTATAAACAGAGATTAGCTCATATTCATTGCAAAGATATTAGAAAAAAAATTCTTGAAAATTCCTTAAAACAAGATTTAAGTTTTAGAGGGGCTTTTCTTGAAGGTGCTTTTACTGTTCCTGGTGATGGATGTATAGATTACAAACCATTATTTGATATTTTAAAAAAAAATAATTATTCTGGTTGGTTAGTAGTTGAAGCGGAACAAGATCCAATAAAAGCAAATCCTCTTGAATACGCAATAAAAGGTTATAAATATTTAACTGAAACTTTATCAAAATCTAATATAGAAATTTATAAAAAATAATTATCTATAAATCGAAGTTAACTCGTTATTTCCTGCTGCGACACAAGGAGATTTAAAACAAGTTCCAACTATCCATTCAGAACCTGGCTCTGGCAGAAAATTTGATGACATTAAAAATATCACACCCATTTCAACAGTTTGACCTGCCTTACCTTCTGCTTTAATTCTTGGATCTGGATCAGTTTTTACTTTTGCTTCTTCAGAAAAAGGATTTTTAATTTCTAGATTATTGTTTATGTAATTTACAACCTTATCAGCAATCCATTCACCATTACACGGGTCTCCCCATTTAGTGGTTGAATTTTCATCAGCTGAACTACATACATTTACTTCATTGTTAATAAAATCTACAACTTTTTTATGATTATCTTTAACTAAATTAGCTTTAGCTTCTACTGCTGGTCTTGTACTAACTGTCCATAATAGCATACCAACAACATAAACTATAGAAAGAAGAACTATTATTTCTAATAATCCAAAATTTTTTAAAATTAATTTCATAAATTATAATTTTACTATTTTTGATTTGTCTAGTTTATTTTCAAAAAAATCAATAATATTTTGTATTGTTTCTTTGCCCATTCTTTGCATACATTCTTCTGTAAAAGGCGCAGTGTGTGGACTTAAAAAAACTTTATCATTCTTCAATAAAGGGTTATTTGCATCTGGTGGTTCTTTTGAGAATACATCTAATCCAGCGCCATATATTAATCCATCATTAAGTGCAGTATTAAGATCAATTTCATTTATAATTCCACCTCTTGCAGCATTAATTAAAATGCAGTTTCTTTTCATAGTTTTTAATAAGCTCATATCAATTAAATTTTTTGTTTTATCATTTAATGGTAAATGGAGAGATATAGCATCCATTATTTTAATTGCTTCTTCTAGTTTTTCAACTTTTTGACCTCCTAATGATTTTATTTTTTCACTAGTAATAAACGGATCATAAACAAAAACATTCATTTCAAATCCTAAGCATCTTTTAATTAAACATTGACCAATTCTACCAAATCCAACAATTAAAATATTTTTTTTCCATAGTTCGATTGTTTTAGGTAGTTTATTTCTATCACTAAAATTTCCTGATTTAACTGCTTTATTGTACATGTTTGTACCTTTGCTTATACTTAAAAGCATAAACATCACATGTTCTGCGACAGCAATTGCATTTGCAGTTGACGTTATAGTTAAAGTTATATTATTTTTTTTTGTAGCAGCTAAATCGATATTATCATAACCAACACCATGTCGTGAAATAACTTTAAGTTTTTTACCGTGATTAATTATATCACCTGTTAGTTTTTCAGTTCTTATGCTTAAACCATCACAGTCTTCAATTTTTTTTTTGAAAACTTCCGGATCAACTTTTGTAACCATTTCTTCTGCGTCAATTATCTCATACTCATAATTAGGATTATTATTTAATAATTGCATTCCAACTTCATGTATTTTTTGAACAACAAGAATTTTTTTTTTACTTGTCATTTTATTAATATGTTTTAGATGTTTCTTTTTGATCTATTTTTTTAAGTTTAGACACTTCAGACTTTGCTCCAGTAGTCAAAGCTTTCTGATCGGATCCAACAGTTACTAAATTAAAACCTATATCAATCATTTTTTTTGCATATTCAGCAGATGCATTATGAATCCCTGCAGCAATATTATTTTTTTTAGCATGTTCTAATATTTCAACAATTTTTTTATATTGTGGGGATCCTTCGGGATTATCAAAACTTGGCTTTTCACCAATTGCTAGACTTAAATCTGCTGGACCAATATAAACACCATCTACTCCTGGAGTGCTCATTATTTCATCTAAATTATCTAAAGCTTCTTTTGTTTCAATCATCGCTAATTTTAAAATTTCGTCATTAGCATGCTCGCCGTAATCTGATCCTCCATAAATTAGACCTCTAATTGGTCCAAAACTTCTATAACCTTTTGGTGGGTACATACAGGCTTGGACAAATCTTTCAGCTTCAGATTTATTACTAACCATTGGACATATAACCCCATAACATCCAGCATCTAAAATTTTCATTATTTGCCCAGGTTCATTCCAATTAACCCTTGCTAGTGGTGTAACATCAGTTGAAGAAATTGCTTGTAGCATTTGTAAAGCATTAGGATAGTCAACAACACCATGTTGCATATCTATAGTTAATGAGTCCCAACCCTGATGAGCCATTACTTCGGCAGAAAATGAACTTGGAATTTGTAGCCATCCATTAATTATTGGCTTGCCTTCTTTGATATATTTTTTAAGTTTATTTTTTCTCAATTATTTATCCTTTAATTCCAAGATGAGTATATTTAACATTTAAGTAATCTTTAATTGCATTTGAACCACCTTCACGGCCATATCCAGTTTGTTTTATTCCACCGAAAGGAGCTTCTGCTATCGCTACAACAGGAGTATTGACCGCTACAACTCCAGTTTCCATTAGTTCAGAAGCTCTGTGGGCCTGTTCCATAGAATTAGTACAAATATAGCTACATAAACCTAGATCATTATTATTTGATCTTTCAATTACTTCATCAAAACTTTTAAATGATAACATCGGAACTAGAGGTCCAAAAGGTTCTTCTTTCATAATTGTAAAATTATCTTTAACACCATCAAAAACAGTAGGTTCATAATAGAAACCTTTATTAAATCCAGCTGGTCTTTTTCCACCCATTAAAACTTTTGCACCTTCTTTTTTTGTTGTTTCAACTAATTTTTCTACTTCTTCGAGTCTTTTTTTTGTTGTTAAAGGTCCTAACTGAACATCCTTATCCATCCCATTACCAATTTTTAGTTTTTTTGCTTTACTCATAAAAGTATTAATAAATTTATCTTTCTTTTTTTCTTGTATGTAAAACCTATTTGGAGAAATACATACTTGACCATTATTTCTGAATTTTGATGTTATCGCCATGTCAGCAGCTTTATTAATATCTGCGTCATCAAAAACTATAAAAGGGGAGTGACCACTAAGTTCCATTGTAACTCTTTGAACTTTATCTGCAGCTTGTTTCAAAATCAATTTACCAACTCTTGTAGAACCAGTTAAAGATATTTTTTTTATAATGTCAGATTTTATTAATTGCTCTGCAATAGCTGGAGGATCTCCTGATAGTAAATTTACTACGCCAGCAGGAACACCAGCTTCTCTGCAAATACCAACTAACTCCATTACACATCCAGGTGTAATCACATCTGGTTTACAAATTACAGAACATCCAGCAGCTAAAGCTGTTGAAATTTTCCTTGAAGCTAAGACAAGTGGAAAATTCCAAGGAACCAGAGCTGCAACAACTCCTACAGGTTGATAATAAATATGCACTCTTGTTTCTGGGAATCTGCTCTCAACAGTTTGTCCATAAATTCTTTTTGTTTCTTCTGCGTTCCATTCAAAAATATCTGCTGATCCTCCAACTTCACCAATTCCTTCAGCAAGAGGTTTGCCAACTTCAAGAGTTAACCATTTAGCAAGAACATCTTTTTTTTCTCTCATCAAATCTGCAATTTTTCTAATAATGTATGATCTTTGCCACGGCGGTGTATTACGCCATACTTGCAAACCTTTTTCTGCAGATTTTAATGCTTTCTCAACATCAACTGAACTTGCTTTAGAAGCTTTTCCAATTAGTTCTTCTGTAGCAGGATTAATTACATCATAAGTTTCTTTTTTCTCTGCTTGCTGCCACTTTCCATCGATGAATTGTCCAAATTTACTATACATAATCCTATTTTATGGTTTACTAGTTGAGATATTTTTTTTTAAAATATAACTTTAATTATGAAAAAAATAAAGCTTACTTGTGCTCATGCTATTGTAAAATATCTAATTGCACAGAAAATATTAATTGATGGTAAAAAAGAGCCACTATTTGCTGGAACATTTGGAATTTTTGGCCATGGAAATGTAGCTTGTTTAGGACAAGCATTAGAAGAAAATAAAGATAAACTTCCGACATGGAGAGGACATCATGAACAAAACATGGCTTTAACAGGTATTGCTTACTCAAGAGCTAAGAGAAGAAAAAAAATTTTCGTTGCTACAAGTTCGGTCGGACCTGGTTCAACTAATATGATTACAGCAGCTGCTGTAGCAATGAGTAATAGACTGCCTATTTTGTTTTTACCAGGAGATACTTATGCAAACAGAATGCCAGATCCTGTGCTTCAACAAGTTGAACATTTTAATAACCCAGGAATTACTGCAAATGATGCTTTTAAGCCTGTTACAAAGTATTTTGATAGAATTTTAAGACCAGAACAAATTTTACAAAGTTTACCTCAAGCTATTCAAACAATGTTGGATCCAGCAGATTGTGGACCTGCATGTATTTCACTATCCCAAGATGTTCAAGGCGAAGTGTATGAATATCCTGAAGAGTTTTTTAAAGAAAAAATTCATAATATAAGAAGACCAAGAGCTGATGATTACCAAATAAAAGAAGCGGCTGAAAAAATTAAAAAATCAAAAAATCCAATAATTATTTCTGGAGGCGGGGTTTTCTACTCAGATGCAATGGAAGAACTTTCCAATTTTGCAACAAAACATAACATACCAGTTACACAAACTGTTATGGGCTATTCAACTATGAAAAGAGATCATTCTCATTTTCTTGGACCAATTGGAGGATTAGGAGGAAAAGCTGCAAATAATTTTGCAAAAAAAACTGATCTTGCAATAGCAGTTGGAACAAAACTTGGTGATTTTACAACTGGGTCCTGGGCAAATTTTGAAAATCCAAATTTTGGATTAGTTTCAGTTAATATTACAAGGTTTGATGCAAACAAACATATGGCACAATCAGTAATTGGAGATGCAAAAGTTTCTTTAAATGAACTTTCACATGCGTTAGGAGATTGGAAAGCACCAGATGAATGGTATAAAAAATCAAGAGATGAACTGAAGTCATGGAATGAGCATGTAGATAAGGAAAGTGGACCAACTAACCAAAAGCTCCCGAGTTATGCACATGCAGTTGGAGCTATATATAGAAATTCAGATCCAAGTGACATTGCTGTTACAGCCGCAGGAGGACTAGTAGGAGAAGTAGTTCAAGTATGGAGACCAAGAGAGCTTAATACACATGAAACAGAATGGGGTTTTAGCTGTATGGGTTACGAAATTTCAGGTGCACTTGGAATTAAAATGGCTAATCCAAAAAAAGATGTAATAGTTTTTGTAGGAGATGGATCTTACTTATTAAATAATTCTGATATTTATTCTTCTGTAATTACAAACAATAAATTAATTATAATAGTATGTGACAACGGAGGACATGCTGTAATTAATAGGCTTCAATTGTTTAAAGGAGGAAAAGAATTTAATTGTTTATTTGAAAGTTCAAAAAATTCAAATTTAGTTGGAATAAATTTTGCCCAACATGCTGAAAGCATGGGCGCTAAATCTGAAGAAGTTGCATCAATCAGTGAACTAGAAGAAGCATTTAAAAGAGCTAAAAAATCTGATGTAACTTATGTTATTTCAATAAAGACACACTCATACCAATGGCTTGAAGGTTCTGCTTATTGGGAAAGCCCAACTTTAGAAATACCTAATACAAAAGAAAATGAAGAAGCATTAAAACTTCATAAAGAAGGTAAGGCTAAACAAAGACAAGGTGTTTAATCCTTTTCATGAATAAAATATTTAAAGTTGGTTTAATTGGCTGTGGTCATATAGCAGAAACTTATTTTAGGGCTCATAAATACTTTAATAATTTTAAAATAATAAAATGTGCAGATATAAAAGATAATGCATCAAAAAAATGTGCAAACATTTATGGAATAAAAGCTTTAAGTGTCAAAAAATTAATTGAAGATAAAGAAATTGAAATAATTCTTAACTTAACAATTCCAAAAGCCCATTATGAAGTTGCAAAAAAAGCTTTATTGCATAACAAACATGTTTATTCAGAAAAGCCAATGGCAATAAATTTGAATAACGGTAAAGAATTATTAAAGATAGCTAAAAGAAAAAAATTATATATTGGAAACGCCCCTGATACATTTTTAGGTGGAGGAAACCAAAAGTCCAAACAACTTCTTGAAAATGGTTTAATTGGTAAAATTAATTTAGGTAATGCGATTTTTGCATTTCCTGGAGTTCAATCTTATCATCCAAACCCAGAACCCTGGTTTGCTAAAAAAGAAGGCGGACCAGTAATTGATATGGGTCCTTATTATTTAACAGCACTTGTAAACTTGTTAGGTCCCGCTAAACAAGTTAGCGGAAGTATAATGAGAGGAGTAAAAAAAAGAACAATAGGAATAGGTCCAAAAAAAGGTAGAAAGTTTAAAGTAAAATGTCCAACAACATATCTATCTACAATAGTTTTTGAAAACAATGCTGTTATACGATTAACATTATCCTTTGATGTAATAGCTCATCAAAGAAACCATATAGAATTTTATGGAAAAAAAGGTTCAATGATTATTCCAGATCCAAATATGTTTGGAGGATCTGTTTATGTTTGTAGAAATTTAGGACAACCTTGGAAAGAATATAAAACAAATAAAATGCCTTTAGGTAAAATCAATATAAGAGGAAAAAGTTTAAGAGCAAATGAATCACCTATTAACGCAAACTATAGAGGTGTTGGATTAGCAGAAATGGCTTATTGTATTGAAAATAGAAAAATACATAGATGTAATGGTGAACTATCATTACATGTATTGGATATTATTCAATCAACTATGAAAGCATGTGTCAGTGGAAAAAAACAAAAAATTAATACAACTTGTAAAATACCAAGACAATTTAGTTTTAAGGAAATTAAAAAAATATTAAAATAATTTATGCAAATTGGATTTGATGTTGGTGCAACAAAAATAGAAAGTGTTGTATTAAA
>CAZAGV010000027.1:0-12618 GCA_964484975.1 uncultured Candidatus Pelagibacter sp. | reverse complement strand
GTGTTTTAATATTTAAATTACCAGAACTATTTAAGATTTTAAATGAATTAAAAGAATATTTAGATTTTAATATTTATAACTTTACTGAAAAACAGGAATTTTTAAACTTAAATAAAAATAAATATGGGAATTATCTAGTTTTAACGGATTTGCAAAATCAAATAGAAGATGAAAAATTTCAACTAATTTTAAACAAATTACCAGATTCCATTTATTCAATTATTGAAAAGATAAATGTGAGTTTATTAAAACAAAAATATTCTGAACAATCAGATATAATAATTGGCAAATATTCAATTGATATAAATTCTAGGTCAATCAAAAATACCAATGAAACCTTAAAACTAACTCAAAGAGAAATTCAAATTATACTTTTTTTGAAACAGTCCAAGTCTCCTCAAAATATAGAAAATCTTCAAAAAAAAGTTTGGGGTCATAATTCTAACTTAGAAACTCATACTGTTGAAACACATATTTATAGATTAAGGAAAAAAATTTCAGAAAAATTTAAAGATAACAATTTTATTAATAGTACAAAAAAAGGTTATACAATTTAGTGAAAAAAAGAAATCTTATAGCAAAAGATCTTTTATCAAGAAAATATAAGCCAAGAATAGTTAAACCAAAAAAAGGAAAAGGAAGTTTTAAAAGAAAAAAGAAATAAAATTTCTCACAGTTTTCTAAAGCCGTGCCCCAATTTGTTGAATAACTTTAGATGACATTTCTGTACCTTTCTCTAAACTTTCCTTAATTGATAAATTATTTATATGACCATGCAAAAATCCAGCAGCAAAAAGATCTCCAGCACCAGTTAAATCAATAATATTTAGGTTTTGTTTTGCGCTACATTCTGTTACCTCATTGTTATGTACAGCAATTGATCCTTTTTCACTTCTTGTGATAATTATAAATTTTCCTATTTGTTTTGAAAAATCAATAACTTCAATAAAATTTTTAGCCTCAATTAAAGATAATATTTCTTGTTCATTTGCAAACACAATATCTAATTTGTTTTTTACTAAATTTAAAAAGTGATTTTTATGTCTTTCTACACAAAATTGATCTGAAAGAGTCATAGCCACCTTGTTTGCATTATTAATTGCTTTATCGAATGCTTTCTTAGGTTCGCCTTCATCCCATAGATAACCTTCAAGAAATATTATTTCACTTTTTTTAATCGCATCAGAACTAACATCACTTTCATTAATTTTTCCTGCAGTACCTAAGAATGTACACATCGTTCTTTCTGAGTCAGGCGTAATTAATATTAAGCAAGTTCCAGTGGGCAATTCTTCTTTTTTTTTAGAATAAAAATAATCTACATTTTCTTTTTTTAATCCATCTTCGTATTTTTGACCAAGATTGTCATCATTTACTTTTCCAATAAACCCAACTTTATTTCCAAGTTGAGATAGACCAACTATAGAATTTGCAACCGAACCCCCAGAGATTGTTTCCTCTATTTTCAAATTAGACAAAAGCTTTTTAAACTCAGGTTCGTCCACAAGCTTCATGGTGCTTTTAGTTAAACCGTTTTGAGTAATAAAATTGTCATCAACTTTGCAGATAACATCTACAATTGCATTTCCTATTCCTAAAATTTTCATTATTAAGCTTTCTTTGTTTGTATTGGTGATTTTCTGTTAGGATAACAAGTAGTACAAATTTTACAAGTTAAACCATAACATTCTCTAGCCTTGCAATGTTCTCTTCCATAATAAATTATTTGAAGGTGAAGTTTATTCCAGGATTTTTTAGGAAATAATTTTTTTAAATCTTTCTCAGTTTGAATAACATTTTTTCCATTAGTTAATCCCCATCTTTGAGCTAAGCGATGAATATGTGTATCTACAGGAAAAGCTGGAACTCCAAATCCTTGAGACATCACTACACTGGCAGTTTTATGACCCACACCCTGAAGTTTTTCAAGTTCTTCAAAAGTCTGTGGAACTTTTCCTTCATGTTTTTCTATTAGTTGTTTTGAAAGCAAATAAATACTTTTAGCTTTCATTCTAAAAAAACCTAAACTCTTAATTAGTTTTTCAATTTTTTTTCTGCCTAATTTTACAAAATGTTCAGGTTTATTATATTTTGGGTATATATTTTTTGTTGCATTATTTACGTTAACATCTGTAGTTTGTGCTGATAAAGCAACAGACACTAAAAGAGTAAATTTATTTTTATGTTTTAAAGGAATTGGTGTTTTTGGATAAATCTTATTTAATATTTTTAATATTATTTTAGATCTTTGAACCTCATTCATTTAAAGTTCAAAACATCTCTCATTGAATAAAGGCCAGGTTTTTTGTTCATTAACCATTTAGCCGCTGTGAACGCTCCTTCTGAATAAAGAGCTCTATCAAATGCTTCATGATTTAATGTAATTATTTCTTTACCACTTGAGAAAGTTACCTCATGTTCACCAACGACCTCACCTTTTCTTAATGAATTAAAATTAATTTTTTTTCCGTAAGGAAAAGATTTTTTGTTTAAATATTTTTTCCCCATTAACTTATAAAAGTCCTTATTCTTTCCAACTGCTATACCTTTTCCAATCATTAAAGCTGTTCCTGAAGGATGATCTTTTTTATGTTTATGATGGATTTCAAAAATTTTACTTAAGAAGTTATTTCCAAGAGATTTAGATGCAATTTCAGTTAAATACATTAATAAGTTTATTCCTAAACTCATATTACCAGCTCTAAGTATTGGTATTTTTCTTGCATATTTTTTAATCAAGTTTTCTTCTTTTTTAGAAAATCCAGTTGTTCCAATAACTACTCTTTTTTTAAGTTTTGCAGCAATTTTTAAAACTTCAAATGTGCATTTAGGAACTGTAAAATCTATTATTAAATTAGCTTTTTTAAAGGCTTGTTCTGTATTTAAACTAGGTTTAATTCCACTAATTTTTTTATTAATTACCCTATTTTCTGTAAGAGCGACTATCTTAAAACTTTTATCAGATCTAGCAGATTTAATAATCTGTTGACCCATTCTTCCTATACACCCAGTGATAGCTAAATTAATTTTTTTCATTTAAAAGATAAGGTATGAAACTATCATAACTACTAAAACAATTATAGCCCAAATAGATAAATTTGTTAAAAGCTGTTTTAATTTTGAATTAGATCTAAGAAATGCTGGGAGAACCAATATTAAAACAGCTATTAAAGATATTGCTGGGACAATTTCTTCCAATCCCATTTTTTAATTTTTCCAAAAACTCTTAGCTTTTTGAAAGAATTTTTTTATACTTGGGTTTGATTTTTCATTTTCAATTTCTCTAAATTTTTCAAGTAATTCTTTTTGTTCTCTGTTTAAAGAAACTGGAACTTCAGTATTAACTTGCACATATAGATCTCCAATTCCACTTCCTCTCATATACGGCATTCCTTTACCTTTTAATCTGAATTGTTTTCCACTTTGAGTTCCTGAAGGAATTTTTATTTTAGCTTTTCCACCATCAATTGTTGGTATTTCAATAGATGTTCCTAAAGCTGCATCAGCAATAGATATTGGACATTCAAAAAATAAATTTTCATCTGATCTTTTAAATAAGTCATGGGAATAAACATTAATAAATAGATAAAGATCTCCATTGCCTGCTCCTCTTGAGCCTGCTTCACCTTTACCAGCAAGCCTTATTCTTGTTCCATCATCAACACCTTTTGGAATTGAAACTGAAAGTCTTTTAGAAGCTTGCTGTTTCCCTTGTCCATTACAAGTAGTGCATGGGTTTGTAATTTCTTCACCTGATCCTGAACATTGCGGACATGTTTGTTGAACTGTAAAAAATCCTTGGCTTGATCTAACTTGACCATTTCCACCACACATAGAACATGAACCAGCATCATGGCCAGGTTTTGAGCCTGATCCTTTGCAAGTGTCACATTTTTCAGATGTTGAAAACTTAATATCTTGTTTTTTTCCAGTATAAGCTTCCTCTAAAGTTATTGATAAATCATATCTTAAGTCGGAGCCTTTGTTGTTAGATCTTCTAGAGCGTCTTCCTCCACCAAAACCTTCTCCAAAAAAATCTTCAAAAATATCTGAAAAAGAACTAGAAAAATCAAAATTACCAAAACCACCTCTTCCGCCACCACCATTTTCAAATGCTGCATGACCAAAGTTATCGTAACTTTGTTTACGTTCAGAGTTTGAAAGAACATGATAAGCTTCAGAAGCTTCTTTAAATTTTTCTTCAGCTGCTTTATCACCTTTGTTTTTGTCTGGGTGGTGCTTTACAGCTAATTTTCTATATGCTGATTTTATTTGATCTGGAGTTGCACTCTTATTTACACCTAAGACGTCGTAATAATCTCTTTTTGCCATAACTAATTAGACAAATAGTTGTTAGCTTAGGCGCTTTTTTCTTTATTATCGTCTTTTACTTCTTCAAAGTCTGCATCAACAACGTTATCGTCTTTTTTTCCTTCTTCTTTTACTTTTGCATCTTTTGGTGTGTCATCAGGTTTAGCACTTTGCTGAGATTTATAAATTGCTTCACCTAATTTCATCGAAGCTTGGACTAAATCTTGTGTTTTTTTCTTAATGTCTTCAATATCAGTTCCTTTTAGTGCATTTCTTAAGTTAGCTGAAGCAGTTTCAATTGCTTTTTTATCAGCATCAGAAATTTTACTACCATGCTCTTTTAAATTTTTCTCTGTAGAGTGCAACAAAGTATCTGCTTGATTTCTTGCATCTACTGCTTCTCTTTTCTTTTTATCTGCCTCTTTATTTGATTCTGCTTCTTTAACCATTTTATTAATTTCTTCTTCACTTAAACCGCCAGAAGCTTGAATTTGAATTTTTTGTTCTTTTCCAGTTCCTTTATCTTTTGCAGAAACATTTACAATTCCATTAGCATCTATATCAAAAGTAACCTCTATTTGAGGAACCCCTCTTGCAGCTGGAGCTATTCCAATCAACTCAAAATTTCCAAGTAATTTATTATCTGATGCCATTTCTCTTTCACCTTGAAGTACTCTTATAGATACTGCAGGCTGGTTATCTTCTGCAGTTGAGAAAACTTGACTTTTTTTAGTTGGTATAGTTGTGTTTTTATCTATAAGCTTTGTTGATACTCCACCAAGTGTTTCAATTCCTAATGATAAAGGAGTAACATCTAACAACAATACATCTTTAACATCGCCTTGAAGCACACCTGCTTGAATTGCAGCTCCCATAGCTACTACTTCATCAGGATTTACGCTTTTATTTGGTTCTTTTCCAAAGAAGTTTTTAACTTCTTCAATTACTTTAGGCATTCTTGTCATTCCACCTACTAAAATTATTTCATCAACTTCACTTGCAGATAATCCAGCATCTTTAAGTGCAGTTTTACAAGGCGGAATTGTTCTTCCTATCAAATCTTCAACCAAAGCTTCTACTTTTGCTCTAGTCATTTTTAAATTTATATGCTTTGGACCTGTTTTGTCTGCAGTTACAAAAGGTAAATTAATTTCAGTCTGTGCTGCAGAAGATAATTCAATTTTTGCTTTTTCGGCTGCTTCCTTTAATCTTTGTAATGCAAGTTTGTCCGATTTTAAATCTATTCCATTTTCTTTTTTAAATTCGCTTAATAAATAGTCAACAATTGTGTTATCAAAATCTTCACCGCCTAAAAATGTGTCACCATTAGTAGACTTAACTTCAAAAACTCCATCTCCAAGTTCTAAGATTGAAACATCAAAAGTTCCTCCACCTAAATCATAAACTGCAATTTTTTTATTTTGTTTTTTATCTAAACCATAAGCTAAAGAAGCTGCCGTTGGTTCATTAATTATTCTTAAAACTTCTAATCCAGCAATTTTTCCTGCATCTTTAGTCGCTTGTCTTTGAGCATCATTAAAGTAAGCTGGAACTGTAATTACTGCTTTTGTAACTTCTTGTCCAAGGTACTTCTCAGCAGTTTCCTTCATCTTTTGCAAAACAAATGCTGAAATTTGTGAGGGAGAATATTTTTTACCTTGAGATTCAATCCATGCATCACCACTATCTGAATTTATAATTTTAAATGGAGATGTTTCGATATCTTTTTTTACAGTTGGATCTTCAAAATTTCTTCCAATTAATCTTTTAACTGCAAATATTGTGTTTTCTGGATTTGTAACTGCTTGTCTTTTTGCAGGTTGGCCAACTAATTTTTCTTCACCTTCAGTGAATGCAACTACCGAAGGAGTTGTTCTTGCACCTTCAGCATTTTCTAAAACTTTGGGCTGCGTCCCTTCCATGATCGCGACACACGAGTTTGTTGTTCCTAAATCTATTCCTATTACTTTGCTCATAATTTTCTTTCCTTCTTCATATATGTGCTATTTTTTAATCTACAAGTTCCTTAAAAAACTAATTTTCATTAGATTTTGATTGATTTTCCTCACTTTTTTGATCTTGTTTTAAATTTTTATCTTCTTTATTTGTTTTTTTTGAAACAGCCACTAGTGAAGGTCTTAGCAGCCTATCTTTCATCATAAAACCTTTTTGAATTTCTTGCACTACTGTTCCAGGTTCCTTATTATCATCCTCAACTTCCATCATAGCTTGATGTAAATTAGGATCTAATTTTTGATCAATTGATTTAATTTCTTCTATGTTGTTTTTTTTAAGTATTGAGATCATGTCTTTTTGAATTACATTTAAATGATCTACTGTTTTTTTTAGAGTTTCAGAATTTTTTAAATTTTCATCGCTTTCTAATGCAAGTTTTGATCTTTCCAAATTATCAATTAAATTTAAAGTTTCTCTAGCGAGCGAAAATCCTCCATAGTCAAAGGCATCATCTTTTTCCTTTTCAAATCTTCTTCTTTGGTTTTCAATTTCCGCATAGGCTCTAGCAAGCTTGTCTTCCAATTCTTTAATTTTTTCTTCAGGCTTTAATTCTTCATTTTTGGAAGTTTTATTTGGATCTTTATTTTCCTTATTTTCTTCCACACCATCAGAAGGAGATTTTTGGCTTTCTTCTTTTTCCATAACCTTCTATATGGTAAGAAAAATGATAATTTCCAGATGAAAAAAGAAAAAATATTAAATTTATTTATTGGGTCTAATAATCAAGGTAAAATAAAGGAAATAAGAGATTTATTACCTAAAAAAGTTGAAATTTTAACGCCTAAAAATTTTGATTTAATGAGTCCAAAAGAAAATGGAAAAACTTTTGAAGAAAATGCCTTTCTTAAGGCTAAATTTTTCTCAAAAAAAACTAAAATGATTTGTCTTGCAGATGATTCCGGCCTTGAAATTGATAGTTTAAATAGATTTCCAGGAATTTATTCTGCAAGATGGGGAGGCAAGAAAAGTAATTTTAATTTAGCAATAAAAAGAGTTTATAAAGAATTAAAAAAAAAAGATGCAAATTGGTATAAAATAAAACAACCTGCTAGGTTTATTTGTGCGCTAACAATTTATTGGCCAAATAATAAATTTATGAATGTTAGTGGTAAGGTTGAAGGAACTATTTCAAAATTTAAAAAGGGTAGTAACGGATTTGGTTATGATCCTATATTTATACCTTTAAATAAAAAATTTACTTTTGGTCAAATGAATCCAAAGCGAAAATATAAAATTGATCATAGAGCAAAAGCCTTTAAAAAGATTAAAAAATTTTTTTAAAATTATTATTTTCAGCAACATAAAAATTTAATATGTGGCTTATTTTATTTTTATTAATTTCAAAAACTCCTATTTTTCCCTTAAATTTATTTTTTTTATAAAAAATTTTATTATTAATAACAAAATCATTTTTATAAATTAAAAAATACACTAATCCCACTAGGTCAAAGCTTAAAAAAGATATTTGATTAGGATATTCGTTATAAATATTAAAATATTCTGAAACAAAATTATCATAATTTTCTTTATTTATTGACGGAAAATAAATTGGTTGTAGGTTTTCTTCTTTAAGAATTGATTTATCAAACCATTGATTGAGAGTTATATAATTAACTCTATTTGAAGATATATCTGTATATAACAGTGAAGTAGTGACACTTTTTAAACTTTCATCAAAATCAGCTATAATTACAGAATCGAAATTAATTCCTCCCAATGTGTCTCTTTTTTCTAAATTAGTAATCTTTTTTTCTTTGTTAATTTCGTTAGAATTTTTTAATCTTTTTATTTCATCCTTCAAATTTTGTTTTCTTTGAGGATATCTTGTTAATTTTTCTATTTGAGATGTTAAAATGGTTGGATCTGAATCGTAAATAAATTTATCTTTTAATTTTATTTTTGTTTTTTTAACTGCATCTTCAATTTCATTTTTAAATTCTGTGTTTGGAATTAATAGAATACTTCTTTCTAATTTAGCAAATTCTTGAAATTTTTTTATTGCATTTATTTGAGAAACTGCATTTATACCACCACTAATTACATTTTTAGGATTATTTATATTTGTATTTGATAAAGATAAAAATGTTATTTCATTTAATTCATCTAAATAAATTAAATTTTTATTAAAAACTGGTCCAATGATTATTTTTATACCTTGTTCGTGGAGTTCTTTGGAAACTCTCAAAGTAGTTTCTGGATTAGATTTAGTATCTCTTGGAATAATTTCTATTTTGGCATCATCAATCTTATTAATTGCTAGTCTTGCAGATTTTAATATTGAATTACCAATCTCTTTATATTCTCCCGACAAAGGAATAACTAGGCCTATTTTAATTTTTTCATCAGCTAAACTTTGAAAAATATTAAGTATTAAACCTATAAATGTAAAAATAATAAATTTAATAAATTTTTTCATTTTAATGTTAATATTATAATCAATTAAAATAATGAATCTACAGACTGACTCACTAAATGATAATTTAAAATATGGTTTATATATTGTTTCTACACCTATTGGAAATTTAGAAGACATCACCCTAAGAGCACTGGAAGTACTGAGAAAATCAGACTATATTTTATGTGAAGACACAAGAGTTTCAAAGAAATTATTAGTAAGGTATAAAATTAAATCAAAATTAATTTCCAATCATAAATTTAATGAGAAAAAAAATCTTCAAAAAATTATTGATATTTTAAAGTCAAATAAAATTGTGTCCCTAATATCTGATGCAGGAACCCCAACTGTTTCTGATCCAGGAAATGTGCTTATCAAAGAATGTATAAATAAAAAAATAAATTTAATTCCTATTCCAGGAGCATCTGCACCTGTTGTAGCCCTTTCAATAAGTGGTTTTTCAAGTAAATATTATTTTTACGGTTTTTTTCCTGAAAATAATTCGGAAATAAATGATAATTTTGAAATTTTATCTAAAATAAATGGTTCAATTGTATTTTTTATATCTGCAAAAAAATTTAATAGATCAATAAATGTAATTAAAAAATATTTTTCAGATAGGAAAATTTTAATTTGTAAGGAAATAACCAAATATTTTGAAGAATATTTTAGGTTTAATGTTAGTGAGCTAGATCAAAAAAATATAAGTTTAAAAGGAGAGATTACACTAGTACTTTCAGAAAAAAAATTTGTAAATAAAACTTCGAATAATTTGAACGAATCTGATAAAACAAAAATAAGAAAATTAATTAAAAAACTAAGTATCAGGGAAATTGTAGATTTAATTAAAGATGGAAAAAATATACCAAAAAAAGAAATTTATAATTATTGTCTGAAAATAAAAAATGAAAAATAAATTAATTAATTTAATTTTAACTTTATTTCTACTAAATAGCTGTGTAGGAGCTTCGTCCGTAGGAGTATTTGGATCTGGTGTTAGTGTTGCTATAGACCCAAGAACAGTAGGTACTCAAATTGATGATGGAATTATGGATAAGAATTTGGATGCAAAATTATTGCTAATGAATAAAAATTATTTGATAAGTGTAAGCACCCAAGTATTAGATGGCAGAATATTTATTACTGGAAAAGTTGATGATCCAGAGGAAAAATTAAAAATTACCAAATTAGCTTGGGAAATAGAAGGAACAAGATCAGTCAAAAATGATCTAAAAATTAAAGAAGAATTTAGTTTTAAACAATCTGCCAAGGATGTTTTAATAACCTCACAATTAAGAACAGCATTAATTTTTAATAAAAAAATAAAATCTGCTAACTATAGTATAGATACTTATAAAAAAAAAATTTATATTTATGGAATAGCAGAATCAAAGGAAGAACAATCATTAGTTATAGAAGAAGCAAAACAAATACTAGATGTTGAAGATGTAATCTCTAGCATTCTTTTGGTTGAAGATTTAAGAATTCAGAAAAATTAATTTTTTTTAGTATAATCAATTACACCTGCCGAGTAAGCAGCAACTGAAGCAAGATTTAAAATATCTGAAGTTGATGATCTTAAAGGAGCAATTTCTATTGCCTCTCCAAGGCCAATTAGCAATGGTCCAATAACTTTTGCACCACCTAAAGTTTTCATGATTTTATAAGTAATTGCAGCACTGTGTTGTCCAGGCATTATTAATACATTTGCATTTCCTACTATTTCTGAAAATGGGTAAAGTTTTTTATATTCTTCATTTAAGGCTACATCAGGTTGCATGTCTCCATCAAATTTAAAGTCTACTTTTTTTTGTTTTAATATATCTACTGCATCTCTAATATGTTTTGTTCTGCTTGTGATAGGTTGTCCAAATGTTGAATGTGATAAGAAAGCAACTTTAGGATTAAATCCAAAAAGTCTAACTACTCTTGCAGCAGATATAGCAATTTCTGCCATCTGTAATGAAGATGGATATTCATGTACTGTTGTATCTCCAATAAATACAGTTCTACCTTTATTTACTACCATATTCAGACCAAACATAATTTCCCCAGGTCTTGAATCAACAACTTTAAGAACTTTATCTAAAGATTGACCATATCTTCTCGTATTTCCTGTAACCATAGCATCAGCATCACCACATGACACCATACACGATCCCCACACTACCCTATCGTTTCTGACTATTCTATCACAGTCTCTTTCTAGAAAGCCCTTATCTCTATGTAATTTTTTAAAAATATGTTTTACGTATTTCTCTCTATTTTCTTTTAATGTTGAATTTACAATTTTAATATTAAAATTTTCACTATATCCAATTTCTTTTAGTCTTTGCTTTACTACTTTTTCTTTAGCAACTAAAATTGGGATACCTAAGCCACTATTTTTAAATGCAATTGCAGCCTTTAAAGTATTTTCATCTTCTCCATCAGCAAAAACTACTCTTTTTTGTGTTTTTTTAATTTGCGAATTTATTCCCTGCATAATTGTTACTGATGGGTCTAGCCTTTGTTTTAATTGATCAGCATACAATTCAAAATTTTCAATTTTTTTTCTTGCTACTCCACTTTTTATAGCTGCTCTAGCTACTGCCACTGGAATAACGCTAATTAGTCTTGGATCGAATGTAGATGGAATAATATAGTTTTTACCATAAGATGATCTTTCACCACCCATTGCGGCTACCACTTCATCAGGTACTCTTTCTCGTGCCAATGAAGCTATTGCATTAGAAGCAGCAATTTTCATTTCTTCGTTAATTACTTTTGCTCTGACATCAAGTGCTCCTCTAAATATATAAGGAAAGCCAATTAGATTATTAACCTGATTTGGATAATCAGATCTACCAGTAGCAATTATAACATCACTTCTAATTTCTTCCACTTCTTCAGGCGTAATTTCAGGGTCTGGGTTTGCACATGCAAATATAATTGGATTTTTTGCCATTTTTTTTACCATTTCTTTTTTTAATATACCTCCTGAAGATAAACCTAAAAACACATCGGCATTTTTAATTGCATCATTTAAAGTTCTATTTTTTGTTTCTATTGCATGCTCTGATTTCCACTTATTTAAATTATCTCTACCTTTGTAAATAACCCCTTTTCTATCTAACATTGTTATATTTTTTTGGGGAACTCCTGTATGTTTAAAAAGATTTGCGCAAGCCATAGCAGATGCACCTGCTCCATTAACAACTATCTTAATTTTTTTAATATTTTTTTTTGCAATATCTACTGCATTTTTTAATGCTGCACATGTAATTATTGCGGTACCATGTTGGTCGTCGTGAAATACAGGTATATCTAATATTTTTTTTAATTTTTCTTCAATTATAAAACAGTTTGGAGCAGCAATATCTTCCAAATTTATTCCTCCAAAACTTTTTGAAAAATTTTTTATAGATGTAATTATTTCATCAGGGTCATTTGAATCTATTTCTAAGTCAATAGAATCTATATCTGCAAATCTTTTAAATAATACTGCCTTTCCTTCCATGACAGGTTTTGATGCTAATGCTCCAAGGTTTCCTAGCCCTAAAATAGCTGATCCATTACTTATAACTGCAACAAGATTTCCTTTAGTTGTATAATCATAAGCAAGATCAGGATTTTTTGCAATTTCCTTTACTGGAGCTGCTACACCTGGAGAATAAGCTAATGCCAAATCTCTTTTTGTAGTCATTGGTTTTGAAGGAATAATCTCAATCTTGCCAGATTTATTACTATTATGAAATTCTAAAGCTTCTTTATCTGAATAATGTTCAATTTTCTTTTTTTTCATTTTAAGTAATTAGATATACAAATGGAGCAAATTTAAGACTAATATGATTTATGAACCTAATTAAGTCAACTGGTACATTCAGCTTATTTACTTTAATTAGTAGATTAACGGG
>CAZAGV010000026.1:0-12903 GCA_964484975.1 uncultured Candidatus Pelagibacter sp. | reverse complement strand
GAAACTAATGAATTAATAATGGATAACGAAACTATAGAAAAAGCTAGAAAGTCTGTAGAAAGAATGGCAGAAATAGGCAGATAAAATCTGTGCCAAAAATTAAATTAAGCAAAAATTTCATTATAAATGTTTGTAAATTAGCACTAAATGAAGATTTGTATCCTTCGGGAGATATTACCTCAAATCTATTAAGAAATAATACTAAAAAAAAAGCAAAGTTATTATCAAACCAGACAGGAATAATAGGAGGGTTAGAATTTGCAAAACAGATTTTTAAATTAATTGATAAAAAAATTAAAATTAAAATAAAAAAAAAAGAAGGATCTAAAATAAAAAAAGGAGATTTAATAGCAATTATTGAGGGTAATATAAAAAATATATTAATTGGCGAAAGAGTTGCTTTAAATTTTTTATCTCATATTTCTGGTGTTGCTACTAAAACGAATAGTTTTGTAAAAAAAGTGAATAAAAAATCAAAAATCTGCTGTACTAGAAAAACTATTCCAAATTTAAGAGTTATACAAAAATACGCAGTTAAACTTGGTGGAGGAGAAAATCACAGATTTAATTTAAGTGATGAATTTTTGATAAAAGATAACCATATAGCTGCAAATAAAGATATTGCAGAAATAATCAAAAAAGCAATTAAATCTAAAAAAGGAAAAAAAATTACAGTAGAAGTTGATAATCTAAACCAGCTAAGAAAAATAATTGGTTTAAAATTTGACCGAATTTTATTTGATAACATGAGTCCTAAAACTTTGAAAAAAGGGGTAAAGCTCTCAAAAAAACTTTATGAAACCGAAGCTTCTGGAGGTGTTACATTAAAAAATGTAAAAAAAATTGCTACAACAGGTGTAGAAAGAATTTCTGTTGGTTCTATTACTCATGGTGCACCAGCATTGGATTTAAAACTGCAAATCTAAGAGTGTAAATTATTTTTTTAATTGTGCCTGTGCTGCAGCAAGTCTCGCTACTGGAACTCTATAAGGAGAACATGAAACATAATCTAAACCTACATCTGAACAAAAATGTATACTTTTAGGGTCTCCTCCATGCTCACCGCATATGCCTAATTTTATATTTTTATTTTGTTTTCTTCCTTTTTCCGATGCAATTTTAATAAGATCACCCACTCCTTCATCAACTGATATAAAAGGGTCTATGTCAAAAATCTTATTTTCAATATAATCATTTAAAAATTTACCACTATCATCTCTACTAATTCCAAATGTTGTCTGTGTTAAATCATTTGTTCCAAAACTAAAAAATTCAGCATGTTTTGCTATATCATTGGCCTTTATGACGGCTCTTGGTAATTCAATCATAGTTCCAACTAGAAATTTAATCCTCGTTTTTTTTTGATCCTGAACTTTTTTTGCAGTTCTTATTACAAGATCTTTCATAATTTTTATTTCAGCTTCTGTAGATACCAAAGGTATCATTATTTCTGGAAGTGCTGATTTTATTTTTTTCTTTTTTAAGTCTGATAATGCTTCAAATATTGCTCTACATTGCATTTGATAAATTTCTGGAAAAGAAATTCCTAGCCTACAACCTCTGTGACCCAACATTGGATTTTGTTCGTGCAACTCGCTAATTCTCGATTTAATTTCTTTAATAGGTAATTTTAATTCATTTGCCACTTCATTGATTTCTTTTTCGGTTCTTGGAAGAAATTCATGTAATGGGGGGTCCAGTAATCTTACCGTAACAGGCAAACCACTCATAATTTTAAATATTTCAATAAAATCATTTTTTTGATGAGGTAAAAGTTTTTCTAATGCTTTATTTCTATCTTCTGTAGTTTTTGAAAGTATCATTTCTCTTACAGATAAAATTCTTTCTTCGTCAAAAAACATGTGTTCTGTTCTACACAGTCCTATTCCTTCTGCTCCAAAGTCTCTAGCAGTTTTTGTGTCTAATGGAGTTTCGGAATTTGTTCTTACTTTTAATTTTCTAAAACTATCTGCCCAGCTCATTAATTTTGAAAAATCTCCTGAGATTTCGGGTTTTATTTTTGGAACTTCTCCTTGAATAATTCTTCCTGTAGATCCGTCTATTGTAATTAAATCACCCTCTTTTATTTCTATAGATGAAGTTTTAAAAATTTTTCCATCATAATTAATATCAATTTCACTTGAGCCTGAAACACATGGCCTTCCCATTCCTCTTGCAACTACCGCTGCATGACTTGTCATTCCTCCTCTTGAAGTCAATATTCCTTTTGCCGCGTGCATTCCATGTATATCCTCTGGTGAAGTTTCTACTCTAACTAAAATTGTATCCTGCATCATTTCATTAAGTCTTTCTGCTTCATCAGATGAAAAAACTACCTTCCCACTTGCTGCGCCAGGAGAAGCTGGCAAACCTTTTGCAATAACATTTATTTTACTTTTTTCATCTAAAGTAGGGTGTAAAAGTGTATCTAGCGAATGTGGATCTATTCTTGTGACAGCAATTTTTTTTGAAATTAATTTTTCTTTAACCATATCAACTGCAATCTTGACAGCAGATTTGGCAGTTCTCTTTCCAGATCTTGTTTGTAATATCCAAAGTTTATTGTTCTCAACTGTAAACTCTACATCTTGCATATCTTTATAATGTTTTTCTAAATTCTTTAAAATTTTATCTAACTGTTTAAAAACAATGGGCATTGACTCTTCCATTGAGTTTTCTTTTTTTCTAGCTTCTATTCTAGCTTTTTTTGTTATGTATTGTGGAGTTCTTGTGCCCGCAACAACATCTTCTCCTTGCGCATTAATTAAATATTCTCCATAAATTTCATTTGTACCTGTTGATGGGTTTCTTGTAAAAACTACTCCAGTCGCACAATCTTGGCCCATATTTCCAAATACCATTAACTGAACATTGACTGCTGTTCCCCAGTCAGAAGGTATTTGATTAAGTTTTCTATAAACTTTTGCTCTGCTACTTTGCCAAGATAAAAATACTGCAAATATTGCTCCTGCTAGCTGTTCATTAACATCTTGGGGAAATTCTCTTTTTGTTTTTTCTTTCACAACATTTTTAAAATCTTTGATTAAGCCATCCCAATCATTTTCATCCAGCTCAGTATCTAACAAAACTCCTTTTGTTAGTTTATAATTTTCAATAAGTTCTTCGAAATTGTAGCTTTCAACTCCTAATACTACGTTGGCGTACATTTGAATAAATCTTCTATAGCTATCTTTAGCAAATCTTGGGTTTGAAGTTTTTTTGGCAAGTGCTAGAACCGTTTTATCATTTAGTCCTAAATTTAATATTGTATCCATCATCCCAGGCATAGAAACTCTGGCACCCGATCTTACTGAAACCAACAAAGGATTTTTTAAATCTCCAAATTTTTTGCCAGAATCTTTCTCAATATTTTTAATTTCAGTTTTTATCTGCTTTAATATTTTTGGACTGATTTTTTTATTATTTTTGTAGAATAAGTCGCACACTTCAGTGGAAATAGTAAATCCAGAAGGAACAGGGTATCCAAGTCTTCCCATTTCAGCAAGGTTTGCTCCCTTTCCTCCTAAAATATTTTTTGGATTTTTTATTTTTTTTGTATCTCTTGATTTAAAATTAAAAACTAATTTTTTCACTAATAACTTTCTACTTTAGAAAAATTTAAATAATTATCGAAAGTTTTACATAACATTTGTAAAAGTTCTAGCCTATTTTTTTTAATTAATTCATCTTGATCATTTACTATTACGTTGTCAAAAAACTCATCTACTTCTTTTCTCGCTAATGACAATGTTGTTAATATACCCTCATAGTCTCCATCTCTACCAATGTTTGTAAAATCTTTTCTTATTTCGTGAATTTTTTTATAAAGTATTTTTTCAAATTCATTTTTAAACAATCCTGGATCTGCGGAGCCAGCTAATTCTATTTTGTTATTTTTTAATTCATTAGAAATAATATTTGATGCTCTTTTATAACTAAACATAACATCTTTTCCAATTTCTTTTGAAATTAATTTGTTTAAAATTAAAGTTTTTTTATAAATTTTCAAAATATTGTCAATATTATAGTTCAACGTTACACTCTCAATTATGTCATTTCTAATTTCTTTTTCTTTCATAAAGTTTTTGAATCTATCGTGGAAAAATTCTGAAAGATCTTTTTGAACATTTTTTGAATTAAAACTAATATTTTGTTCGCTATATAATTGACAATTATAATTAATCAAATCTCTTAATTTTAATTCTTTATTGTTTTCTAAAATCATTTTTAATAAACCAATTGCCGATCTTCTTAACGCGTATGGATCTTTGGAACTTGAAGGTTTTAAATCTAAGCCAAAAAAACCTACAAGGGAGTCTAGTTTATCGCTCAATGATAAAGCTATACTATAAGGCTTTTTTGGAATCTTGCTTTCTAACCCTGTTGGTAAATAATGTTCACTGACGGCAATGCAAACTTCTTTTTCAAAACCCTGCGCTTCCGCAAAATAACCTCCTAATACACCTTGTAATTCTGGGAATTCTCCCACGAGGTCTGAAAGCAAGTCTACTTTGCATATTGAAGATGCGATTTCTATTTTTTCTTTACTAATTAATAATTCGTCTGAAATAAGACTACTTAATTTTCTTATTCTTTGGACTTTATCATAATAGTTTCCTAGACCCTTAAAAAAATTTATATTTTTTAATTTAGATATTTGCTTTACCAAATTTTGTGATTTATTTTTGTTCCAAAAAAATTCTGCATCGCTTAGCCTTGCGTCAATTACTCTTTCATTTCCAACTTTTACAAAGTTTTTTGTATCAAGTGAATCTGTGATAATAAAAAAATTATTTGTTAAACTATCTTTTTTATCAAATGTTGGAAAATATCTTTGATGATGCTGCATTGTTATTGTGATAATTTCTTTTGGTATATTTAAATATTTTTTATCAAATGTGCATGAAATTACTTTGGGTTTTTCAACGATATCAGTTACTTCATTTAATAATTTTTCATTAATATTTATTTGAAGGTTTTTTTTATTTGAAAGAGATATTAATTTTTTTTTTATATATTTTTTTCTTAATTCATTATCAATAATTACATTTAATTTTTTAAAATAAGAAAAATATGAATTAATATTTTTAAATATTTTTGTTTTCTCTTCAAAATCTTTATCTATATAAGTTGAATTCGAACTTGATAAATGATGAAATTCAAATCTCAAAGGTTTATTGTCAAAAATTGCAAGTATTGACTTTAAAGGCCTGCCCCAATAAAGATTGTGCTCCCCCCATTTCATTGATTTTTTCCAGGGTAGATTTTCTAATATACTTGGAATGTTAGCTTTTAAAACATCTTCTGATTTGATTTTTCTTGAAGGTTTTTTATAAAAAAAAAACTCACCTTTGTCAGTGTTTTTTTTATAAATGTCTTGTTTTTGAATTAAATTTGATTTTAAAAAACCCTCTATTGCATTATCTGGAGCTTTGGTGCTTGGACCTCTTATCTCTTCCGATTTTTGATGTATTTCTCTTTCAATTTTTTTAAAACATAAAACTAGTCTATTTGGTGTAGAAAAAACTTTGGCATCATCTTTGTAATTTATATTTTCTTTTTCAAAAAATTTTTTAAAACTTGTGAGCAAATTTATTCTTGCAGTTGATTGCAAATTGGCAGGTATCTCTTCACTAAATAATTCTAATAAAAATTCAGCCATTTTTATTTTTGACTTTCAAGCCAAATCTGACCAACGCCTTTTGCAAGATCTCTGACCCTTGCTATATACTCAGATCTTTGAGCAACACTTATTACTCCTCTAGCATCTAGTAAGTTAAAAACATGACTAGCTTTTAAACATTGGTCATAAGCTGGTAAAGATAATTTATTATCAATTAAAAATTTAGATTCTTTCTCCATCATATCAAATATTTTAAATAAATTATCAGTATTCGCTAATTCAAAATTGTATTTTGAAAATTCCTTTTCTGACTGATGAAATACATCTCGATATAAAACTCCATCATTATTCCATTCTAAATCAAAAACATTTTTTTTTCCTTGAGTAAACATGCAAAGTCTTTCCAATCCATACGTCAATTCAACAGATATTGGATTGCATTCAATTCCTGCCATTTGCTGAAAATAAGTAAATTGAGTTATTTCCATGCCATCGCACCAAACTTCCCATCCAAGTCCTGCGGCTCCTAATGTTGGGCTTTCCCAGTCATCTTCAACAAATCTTATATCATGTTCTTTATGTTCGATTCCGATTGCTGAAAGGCTGTTTAAGTAAAGTTTTTTTATATTTTTTGGCGAAGGTTTAATCAAAACTTGAAATTGATAATAATGTTGAAGTCTGTTTGGATTTTCTCCATATCTTCCATCTGTTGGTCTTCTTGAAGGTTGAACATAGGCAGTTTTCCATGGTTTATCTCCTAAAGATCTAAGTGTTGTAGCTGGGTGAAATGTTCCTGCACCAACCTCTAAATCGTATGGTTGCAAAATTACACATCCATGCTTGCTCCAATATTTTTGCAAATTCAAGATTGTATCTTGAAATGATTGAAATTTAAGTTTTTTATTTTTTTTTTTAGAAACCATATCTTTGCCAGATAGATCTTTCTTCTAAAACACTAATTACTTGTTCTGTATGATTTTCTGAAGATAGTTTTCTTGCAATCCATCCTTTTGCTTTCTCAAATTTTTTAACAACCACTTTGTCGCCAAACTTTTCTTTTAGAATTTGATCTGCATTTCCTATTCCATCTATTAAGCCTAATTCTTTCGCTTTCCTGCCTGACCAAAATTCTCCTGAAAATAACTCTATTCCACTATCTTTTTTTAATTTGGCTGATCTGCTTTTTTCTACAACATCAATAAAATCTTTATGGAGATCTAGCTGAATATTTTTTAATCTATCAATGTCTTCTTTTTTTTCTTCCATAAAAGGGTCTAAAGTGCTTTTATTTTTACCCGCAGTATAGACTCTTCTTTGAACACCAATTTTATTAATTAAATCTTTAAATCCAAAAGATGAGTAAATAACTCCTATTGATCCAACTATAGAGCTTTGATTTGCATAAATTTCATCTCCCGCACAAGCAATTAAATATCCACCTGATGCAGCCACGTCCTCAGCAAAAATAATTACTTTTTTCTTATTTTTTTTTGCCTGAGATCTAATGAAATCATGAATTAAATGTGACTGTACTGGCGAACCCCCTGGTGAATTGATTGAAATAGCTACAGCTGGTGCTTTTTTAATTGAGAAAGCTTTTTTAATTATCTCTTCTTGTCCAGCAAAATCAATACCTTGTTTAAATTTACCAACATTTCCTATGACACCGCTAAGTTTGATGTGTGGTATAATTTTTTTTTTTTTAAAAATAGAGAACATAGCTATGCTTATAAAACTTTCGATTGAATATAAAGTGTACTTATAGTTGAAGTTTTAGGTGCGTCAATTGATAAGTATAATATTGCACCAATTGTACTACTTTAAAGTCATGGGAACAGTTGTTCAGTTAAAAAAGCGAATAAATAATTCTTATTCTGATCTAAAAACTGCTGTAGAGGATAAGTTGTTTTTAGTTGAAGAAAAAATTAAAACTAAATTATCAAGTAAAGTAGAGCTGGTTGATGAAATGACAAAATATCACCTAAGAACAGGTGGTAAAAAACTAAGAGCTCTTCTTACTTTGCAATCTGCAAAACTTTGTGGATATTCAAAGGGAACAAGAGATGTAAATCTTGCTGCGTGCGTAGAATTAATACATGCTGCTACATTAATGCATGATGATGTTATAGATAATGGAGAAATAAGAAGAGGTAAAAAAACTTTAAATAGAATTTGGGGAAATCAATCTTCAATTTTGGTTGGTGATTACATACTTAGCAGGTGTTTTGAAATGATGGTCGATGATGGTGATGAGGAAATTTTAAAACTTCTTTCATCAACTTCAGCAGTAATTTCTCAGGGTGAAGTATTACAACTACAGCATAAAGGAGAAATTGATATGCTTGAAGAAACGTATTTAAAGATTATTTCAGCTAAAACAGCATCTTTGTTTGCTGCTGCTACAAAAGTTGGCTCTATTTTATCTAAGAAAGAAAACAAAACTAAAGAGGCATTGGAATTCTATGGCAAAAATCTTGGTTTAACATTTCAAATTGCAGATGATGCTCTCGATTATAATTCTGAATTAAAATTATTTGGAAAAGAAATTGGTAATGATTTTTATGAAGGTAAAATAACTTTGCCGATTATATTATTATATCAAAGAGCTAATCAAGATGAAAAAAAATATTTAAAACAATTCTTTGAGAAAAAAGATAGATCGGAAAACGAGTTTAATCGGGTTTTAATACTAATAAAAAAATATAACATTGTTAACGAATGTTATAGAAAAGCTGAACACTTTATAAATCTTGCGTCAAACTCCCTAAGTATATTTAAAGACACCAAAGAAAAAGATATATTAAAAAATTTAACTTCTTTTAGCTTGGAAAGATCTTTTTAAGGGCTAAGCAAAAACCTATTCCAAATTCCATTTTGGCTTTTAGTATATTTTAATCTTTGATGAATTCTATTTTTGCCATCAAGCCAAAACTCTACTTGATTTGGCTTTAAATTCCATCCTGACCAATAACTTGGCCTAGGAACATTGTTTTTTTCTGGATATTTTTTTTTACAATTTTCAATTTCTTGATAAAGTTCATCTCTATTTTTCAAAACTGAACTCTGCTTGGATGCCCATGCTCCGATCTTACTTTCATAATCTCTACTTTTAAAATATAAATCAGCACCTTCATCAGATACTTTAGTGATTTCTCCTGTAATTCTTATTTGTCGTAGAAGACTCTTCCAGTGAAAACACATTTCTGCATTTGGATTTTTTTTAATATCTATACTTTTTTTACTATCAAGATTTGTATAAATAACAAAACCATTTTGATTAAAACTTTTAAGCAAAACTATTCTTACCGAAGGAGCTCCATCTTTGCTTGAAGTTGCCAGTGCAAGTGCATTGGGATCGTTTATTTCTGTCTTTTTTGCTTCATTAAACCATTCATTGAAGAGTTCTATTGGATTTTCTAAATCCTTAAAGCAATTATCTAGTTCTAAAGAGTTTTTTTGATTCATAATTTCAACAAAATAACTTATATAATATATTTTATAATATATTTTATGTCATTTAATACATTTGGAAAGCTATTTCGTTTCACAACTTGGGGTGAATCTCATGGACCTGCTATAGGGTGTGTAGTAGATGGTTGTCCTTCTAATATTAATATTAAAGAAAAAGACATACAAGCTGAACTAAATAAAAGAAAGCCTGGACAATCAAAATTCACAACTCAAAGAAAAGAGGATGACAAAGTAAATATTTTATCAGGCATTTTTGAAGGTAAAACTACAGGCACTCCTATCTCAATGATTATTTATAATAAAGATATGAGATCAAGAGATTACGAAACAATAAAAAATAAATTTAGGCCTGGCCATGCTGATTATACTTATTTTAAAAAATATGGAATAAGGGATTACCGTGGAGGAGGAAGACAGTCAGCCAGAGAAACCGCCAGTAGAGTGGCTGCTGGAGCAATTGCAAAAAAAGTTTTAGAAAACAAATTAGGAAAAAAATATAAAGTAATTGGGGCTGTTACTCAGCTTGGTATTCTTGGGTGTGATACAAAAAATTGGAACGACAAATTAATAAATAAAAATCCATTTTTTTGTCCTGACAAATCAATTTTAAAACTATGGGAAAAATATTTGCTTGGTATAAGAAAATCAGGATCTTCTTGTGGGGCAATTATTGAAGTTAGGGCTAGAGGTGTACCAGTAGGGCTGGGGGCGCCTATTTATTCAAAACTAGATATGGATTTAGCTTCCGCGATGATGAGTATAAATGCAGTAAAAGGAGTTAATATTGGATCAGGTATGAATTCAGCATTTTTAACTGGGGAAGAAAATTCTGATGAAATTTTTCAAAAAGGAAAATTTCCTACCTTTAAATCTAATAATGCAGGAGGAATTCTTGGAGGCATTTCCAGTGGACAAGAAATTAAATTATCTTTTGCTGTAAAGCCAACTTCATCTATATTAAATTCAAGAAAAACTATAGATAAATTTGGCAAAAATACATCAATATCTGTTAAGGGAAGACATGATCCTTGCGTAGGAATAAGGGCTGTGCCAATTGGAGAGGCTATGACTCATTGCGTAATATTAGACCATTATTTAATGAACAAAGCTCAGTGTAAAAAATAAATTTTAACTTTGTTTTTGCACGATAATTTTTGAGTTTAGAATGTCAAAAACTTTTGAAACTATCGCTTCAGCATCAAGACCAGCTTCTTTATACATTAATTCTGGTTTGTTATGATCTATAAACTTATCCGGCAAAATCATTGATCTAAACTTTAAATTATTATCTAATAAATTTTTATCTGACAAAAATTGGCTAACATGTGAGCCAAATCCACCTACAGAACCTTCTTCAATTGTAATTATAGCTTCATGTTCTGTTGCAAGTTGCCAAAATAAATTTTCATCAAATGGTTTTGCAAATCTTGCATCAACTAATGTAATATTAATACCTTTTTTATTTAATATTTCATTTGCCAATAAACATTCTTTTAGTCTTGCTCCAAAATTAATTAATGCAACTTTTTTTCCTTCTAAAATGATCCTGCCTTTCCCTATTTCTATTTTTTCATCAATGCCTGGAAGTTCTGTGCCTAAACCATTACCTCTTGGATATCTTATAGCGGAAGGGTTACCATTTAAATCAACAGAAGTATTAATCATTCTAACAAGTTCTGCTTCATCGCTTGCTGCCATAACAATAAAGTTTGGCAGTGCAGATAAGTAAGTAATATCAAAAGATCCTGCATGTGTTGGGCCATCTGCTCCTACAAGGCCCGCTCTGTCTATTGCAAATCTAACTGGGAGATTTTGTATTGCTACATCATGAACAACTTGATCATATCCTCTTTGTAAAAAAGTTGAGTATATTGCTGCATAAGGCTTATAACCTTCAGTTGCTAGTCCTGCGGCAAAAGTTATTGCATGCTGTTCTGCAATCCCCACATCAAACATTCTATTTGGAAACTTTTCTGAAAATAAATCCATGCCCGTACCAGATGGCATTGCAGCTGTAATACCAATAATTTTACTATCTTTTTCAGCATGTTTTATCAAAGTGTTTGCAAATACTTTTGTATAAGACGGGATGCCAGATTTACTTTTTTCTTGAATACCAGTTTTAACATTAAATTTTGTAACACCATGATATTTATCGTGCGATTTTTCTGCAAATTCATATCCTTTCCCCTTCTGAGTTTTAATGTGAATCATTATTGGACCTTCATGATCTAACTTTTTTGCATTTTGTAAAACTAATATTAAACCACTTAAATCATAACCATCAATTGGACCAACGTAATAAAATCCAAGAGAGTTAAATAATGTACCTCCTGTTACTGCAGATCTCAAAAAATCTTCTGCTTTTCCAGCTTTATCACTAAATTTTTTTGAAAAAGCAGAAATCATTAATTTAATTGTTTCTCTCAGACTAAAGTAAATATTTCCAGATAATAATTTTGCAAGATATAAGCTCATAGCTCCAACAGGTCTTGCAATTGACATGTCATTGTCGTTTAATATAACTATCATCTTTGTTTTTGAAGTTCCTGCATTATTCATTGCTTCATAGGCCATACCCGCACTTATTGCTCCATCGCCTATTACTGCCACCACTTGATTAGATTTTTTTTCTAATTTGTTTGCCGTTGCAATACCAAGTGCAGCTGAAATTGATGTTGAGCTATGTGCTGCACCAAATGGATCATATTCACTTTCAGATCTTTTTGTAAAGCCTGAAAGTCCATTACCTTGTCTTAAAGTTTTTATTTTATCTTTTCTGCCAGTCAATATTTTATGAGGATAAGTTTGGTGTCCAACATCCCAAATAATTTTATCATTTGGAGTTTCGAATACATAGTGAAGTGCTATTGTTAGCTCAACAACTCCTAAGCCAGCCCCCAGATGACCTCCGGTAACTGAAACTGCATCTATCATTTCTTTTCTAACTTCTTCAGATAAAATTTTTAACTCTGAAATTTTAAGATTTTTTATATCAGAAGGAAAATTAACTTTATCTAAATATTGATATTTTTTAATCACTTTTCTCTTTCAAAAATAAACAAAACTGTTTTTTTTAAATTTTCACTTTTTCTTCCGTAACAACTTATTTTATTTAAAATATTTTTTTTTATTTTGTTGGTGTATTTAATAGTATTTTTATAACCCAGTAAACCAATTAAAGTGGCTTTTCCTTTTTTATCATCTTTTTTTGTTTTTTTTCCAGCTTTTTTCGTAACTCCTCTATAATCAATTAAATCGTCTATAATTTGAAATAATAATCCAATTTCATAACCTATTTTTTCAAAAAATCTTAAAACATTTCTTTTTTTATTCGAAATTATTGCTGGTGCAACACAGCAAAAAGCAAATAGTTTTCCAGTTTTTTTTATTTGCATATCAATTATTTTGTTTTTTTTTATTTTTTTTCTTTCATAATTTAGATCCAAATATTGGCCTCCTGCTATTCCAGTGTGACCAGAACATTCGGAAATAAGTTTAATTAATTCAATTTTAGTTTTTTCTTTTAAAAGCAAACTTTTGTCACTTAATATTTCAAATGCTAGCGTAAGAAGAGAGTTTCCAGCAAGAACAGCTGTTGATTCTCCAAACTTTTTATGTGTAGAAAGTTTTCCTCTTCTAATTGAGTCGTTGTCCATACAAGGTAAATCATCATGTATTAAAGAATAAGCATGTATACACTCTACGGCTGCTCCTATTTTAATTAATAGACTATTATTTAAATTAAAAATTTTTCCAACATCAATTAAAATTTTAGATCTTATTTTTTTTCCACCAGGTAACAATCC
>CAZAGV010000025.1:0-13071 GCA_964484975.1 uncultured Candidatus Pelagibacter sp. | reverse complement strand
AAAATTTCTGGTAATTTTGGAATAGCAATCATTTTAATTACATTTTGTATTAGATTGGCATTTTTTCCACTTGCAAACTATTCATTTAGATCAATGGCAAAAATGAAAGTCCTTCAACCAGAAATGACAAGATTAAAAGAACTTCACAAAGAAGATAAAGTAAAATTACAACAAGAAATGATGGCATTATATAAAAAAGAAAAAATTAATCCTCTTTCTGGTTGTTTGCCAATTTTAATTCAAATACCGTTCTTTTTTGCAATCTATAAGATGTTATTCGTAACTATAGAAATGAGACATCAGCCTTTTTTTGGATGGATACATGATTTATCAGAGAGAGACCCCACATCAATTTTTAATTTATTTGGAATAATACCCTGGGATCCGCCATCATTTTTGTTGATCGGTGCTTGGCCTTGTTTAATGGGAGTTTCAATGTATTTACAACAAAAACTTAATCCTACTCCTCCAGACCCAATACAAGCAAAAATATTTATGTTCTTTCCACTTTTTTTAACTGTAATATTGGCACCTTTCCCATCAGGTCTTGTGATTTATTGGACAGTCAATAACGTTTTAACAATGGCACAACAATTTGTTATTATGAAAAGAACAGCTGTTAAAACAGTACAATAAATGGATTTAGAAAAAATTTTACCCACTAAAGGTCCATCTATCAATGAAGTTAAAAAATATATTGAAAAGTATTTAGAAGAAATAATTGTAATTAAATGTGGTGGATCAGTGCTACTTAATGAAAATTTATTTAAACAATTCATTGAAGACGTTTCAGTAATATATAAGTTAGGATTATCAGTAATAGTTGTTCATGGTGGTGGAAAAAATATAAAAAAAAAACTTGATAAGTTAAATATAGAATCAAAGTTTATTGATGGTTTGAGAGTTACTGATGAAATAACTATTAAAGTTGTCGAAGAGGCACTTTTAGAATTAAATTCTGAAATTATAAATAATTTAAAAAATCTTCAAGTAAATGCAGAATCTGTAGCACCTCACAATAAAAATATAATTAAAATTAAACCAGAAAAAAAAGAACTTGGTTTTGTTGGTTCACCAAAAAAAATAGATTTGAAGGGTATTTTAAAAATAATAAAAGAAAAAAAAATTCCAATAGTAGTGCCTATGGGCACCAGTGATGATAAAAAAACCTATAATATAAATGCTGATATTGCTGCTGGTTCAGTTGCTAAAGAACTTAACTCAAGAAGATTATTACTGATGACTGATGTTGAAGGTGTTCTTGATAAAGATAAAAAACTAATCCCAGAGATTAATTCTTCTATTGCAGGAAAAATGCTTAAAAATGGTGATATTTCTGGTGGGATGATTCCAAAAATCAATACCTGTCTTGATGCTGTAAATAATGGAGTAACGGGTGTAGTTATAGTTGATGGAAGAAAACCTCATTCAATATTGTTTGAGTTATTTTCTGATAAAGGCGCAGGAACTTTAATCAGAAAATGAATAATTTAAAAAAAGTAAAATATTTAATTTTGGATATGGATGGATGTGTATATCATCCAAAATATTTAAAAACTTTATTTGGTCAAGTATCAACCAGAATGACAGAATTTATCTCAATTAAACTTGGTATAGATAAAATTAAGGCAAAAAAAATTCAAGCAGATTATTTTTATAAGTATGATACTTCTTTAAATGGATTAATGAAAAATTATCCAGATTTAATAGATGCAAAAGAGTTCCTTAAGTATGTACACAATATCAATTATGCCTGTCTTAAAAAAGATACGGAACTAAGAGAAGAGCTATTAAAATTAGATGTAAAAACATATTGCGCAACTAATGGCAGCAAAGAACATGCAATTAATTGTATGAAAAAAATAGGTATTGACGATTTATTTGAAGGAAAAATCATAGATATTGTTGATTTTCAATTTAAACCAAAACCTAACCCTGAATCACTTAAATTAATGTGCAACAAGTTTCAAATTCCTACTAGTGAAGAAACTGTTTATATAGAAGATATTGCTAAAAACCTCTCATCTGATACAGCAAAAGACATGACAAAAGTTTGGTTTATTAATGATCAACCAATTAATGACATAAAAAAATATAAAGATGTGATTGATTATAAAATTGATAATCTTGCTTTATTTTTAAAAAAAATAAGGTTATTAAAAGAGGAATAATATTATGAGTGATATAGAAAAAATTATAAGTGATGCTTGGGAAAATAAAGATCAAATAAACCCTAATTCTGATAAAAAGATTAAAGATACTATAAATCAAATTATTGTGGATTTAGACAGTGGAAAAGTTAGAGTTGCAGAAAAGATTAATGGAGAATGGATAACTCACCAACATATTAAAAAAGCAATCATGTTAAGTTTTAGAATTCATGGAATGGAAGCTTTGAGTGGCCCATATAGTAGCTGGTATGATAAAGCTCATTTACTAAAAGGTAAAACAGCTGGTTGGACAAAAAAAGATCATGAAAAAGCTGGTTTTAGAAATCCACCTAACTCACCAATTCGAAAAGGATCTTTTATTGGTAAAAATGTAGTGCTTATGCCATGCTATGTAAATATTGGAGCTTACATCGATGAAGGAACTATGATTGATACATTTGCTAGAGCAGGTAGTTGTTGTCAAATAGGAAAAAATTGTCATATATCAGCTGGATCAGGAATTGGAGGCGTTTTGGAACCCGCTCAAGCATTGCCAACAATTATTGAAGAAAATGTATTTGTTGGCGCTATGTCAGAAGTTGTTGAAGGAGTAATTGTTGGTGAAGGATCTGTTTTGAGCATGGGTATGTATATTGGTCAATCAACTAAGATTGTTAATCGAAAAACTGGTGAAATTACTTATGGAAAAATCCCACCTTACTCAGTTGTTGTACCAGGTTCACTACCAGATAAAAATAATTCGTCTGCACCATCTTTGTATTGTGCTGTAATAATTAAGCAAGTTGATGAAAAAACTAGATCTAAAACTTCTATCAACGATCTTTTAAGAGAATAGATTAATGAAAACTTATAATGAATTAAAATTAGCTCAAGAGCTAATAAGATTTCCAACAGTTAAAACTGAAGACAAAGGTATAATGAAATTTTTGTCTAAAAAGCTATCTTCAATTGGTTTTAAATGTATAATTATTAAGTCAAAAGGAATAGGTCTAAAACCTGCTTTAAATTTATATGCAAGATTTGGCAAATCTAAACCTCATATAAACTTTTTAGGACATACCGATGTAGTTGACAACCTAAATAATTGGAAAATTCCACCATTTAGAGGTGTTGTAAGAAAAGGATATTTAAACGGCAGGGGATCTCAAGACATGAAAGGTGGGATAGCTTGCTTTATAAGTGCAATTAGTAAATTTATTAAAGATAAAAATTTTAAAGGATCTATCTCAATTATTATTGCTGCAGATGAAGAAACAACAGGCTATGGATGTCCAGCAGTTTTGAAATATCTCAAAAAAAGAGGTGAAAAAATAGATTTTTCTGTTGTTGGGGAGCCTTCTTCAAATAAATCTCTAGGAGATGAAATAAGAATTGGAAGGCGTGGTTCTATGAATGGAACAATAACTGTATATGGAAAAAGTGGTCATTCAGCATTTTATGGATCATACATCAATCCATGTACAGCTTTAGCTAAAATAATCGCAAAGTTAAAAAGTACATCTCTAGACAAAGGTACAAAATTTATGCCTCCATCGAACCTGGAGTTTACAAAAATGAATGTAGAAAACTTGTCAGAAAATGTAGTACCACAATCTGCAAATGCAAAATTTAACGTAAGATTTAACTCAAAACACAAATCATCTTCTTTAAAGAAAAAGTTAAACAAAATAATTAATACAGTTGCAAGAAAAGAAAAATGTAAAACTAGAATAGAATATAGAGTTAACGGTGAGGCCTTTTATACTCAACCTAATAAAGAAATACATATGGTTAAAAAAATTGTTAAAAAGATCACAGGAAACTCAGCAAAATTAAATTGTAGAGGGGGTACTAGTGACTCGAGATTTCTTGGCTCAATACCAAGGTTGGAACTAGGTTTAAGAAACAACACTATACATATGGTTGATGAAAAAACTTCAGTTTTAGACATGAAAAAATTAGCTAAAATATATTATAGTATTTTAGAAAATTATTTTTAATGAATACAGCTATTGTAACTTCAGAGACATCAATCAATCATGAAACTGGCTTGGGTCATCCCGAAAAACCTGATCGAGTAACTACAATAATAAAAAGATTAAAAAAAAATAAAAAATTAATATGGAAAAAAAATAAAAAATTTGATCGTAAAATATTAGATTTTACTCATACTCCTGAATACGTTGAGAAAGTAGAAAATTCCTTTCCAAAAAAAGGACTAGTGTTTTTAGATGCAGATACAATTATTTCTCCTGGAAGCAAGAATGCAACTTATGATGCTATTGGATCAACAATATCTGCTATTGATGGAGTAGAAAATAAAGAATTTAAAAATGCTTTTTGTGCAGTAAGACCACCGGGTCACCACAGTGAAAAAGAAAAATCAATGGGTTTCTGCATTTATAATAACGTAGCAGTTGGAGCTAATTATCTAATTAAAAGATATAATTATAAAAAAATAGCAATAATTGATTTTGATGTTCATCATGGAAATGGAACTCAAAATATCTTCTATAATAATGAAAAAGTACTATATATATCAGCTCACCAATACCCTTTCTACCCTGGAAGTGGAAGCGACAAAGAAAAGGGTATTCATAACAATATCTTTAATATTCCTCTACCAGCTGGCACAACTTCACAAGAATATTTAAACGCGTATGAAAATGTTTTAAAAAAAATAAAAGATTTTAGACCAGAATTTATTCTATTTTCTGCTGGTTTTGACGCTCATAAAGATGACCCTTTGGCACAATTTCAACTTGTTTCAGAAGATTTTCATGAAATAACAAAAAGAACTTTAGAATATGCAAAAATAAATTGTGGCAGCAAAGTAGTGTCAATTTTAGAAGGTGGTTATGATCTTAATGCATTAGCTGAAAGTGCTAATGAACATGTTAACGCACTTTTAGAATTCAATTGATTAATTAAATTAATATTATAAACACCCTTCTGTGAAATTGTATAAAGTAAAAAAATCAAGCATTGATAAAAGAGGCCTTTATGCCTCAAAAAATATAAAGTCTGGTTCAAAAATAATTGAATATATTGGAAAACTAATAAGTAAAAAAGAAACAGAAACCAATCCAAAATTTAATAACGAAAAAGATATTTACCTTTTCAATCTTAATAGCAAGTATGATCTAGATGGCGATTATAGCTGGAATAAAGCTAGATTTATTAATCATTCATGCAATCCAAACTGTGAAGTTGAGGGAAAAGGACTTAAACTTTGGATCACAGCAATTAAAGATATTAAAAAAGATGAGGAATTATCCTATGATTATGGGTTTGGTTATGATGTTGATTATAAACAATTCCCATGTAAATGTAGATCAAAGAATTGTGTTGGATACATTGTTCGAGAAAGCTCCAGATGGAGAATTAATAAGAAGTTTAAAAAAAATAATCCTAGAATTAATAAATAACTTTAGCCAAAAATAAACCATGGGCAGGGGCAGGTGGAGCACACTTGCTCCTTTTTTTTGATTTAAAAATATACTCAAATTTTTTAATATCCCATTTATTTTCTGCTAAACACTTTAAACACCCAACCATCGATCTAACTTGGTTTCTTAAAAAAGATTTTGATCTAAATTCAATTTGAATTTTTTTATCAACATTTTTGACTGTTATTTTATTAATTTTTTTTATAGGACTTTTAGAATAGCAATTTTTGGCTCTCATCGTAGAAAAATCATGACTACCAGTTAATTTTTTTGCTCCTTCTTTTAATAATTTAATATCTAGTTTCTTTCTTATATGCCAAGCCCTTTCATTTTCCAAAGTAGGAGCTGCTAAACGATTGATAATAAAATATTTATATACTCTTTCTTTTGCGGAATGCCTTGCATGAAATTGTTGTTTTTTTTTATAGATATTAATTATTGAAATTTTTTTTGGATTTAAAAAAAAATTTAAAGATTTAATTAATTTTTTAATTTCTTTAATTTTTGATTTTGCATCAAAATGTGCCGATTGTTCTATTGCGTGCACCCCTGCATCAGTTCTTCCTGATCCATGAATTATAATTTTTTGCTTTAATAATTTAGAAATTTTATTTTCAATTTCTTTTTGAATACTTTTTCCTTTTAATTGTTTTTGCCACCCTACAAATTTTGTTCCAACATACTCAACTAAAATCTGATACCTATACATTATTCAAATCTGAACCTTTTTTAATTTTTGTACCTAGTATAAATTCATTTGTTTTTTGTGCCCTTTTACCTTCTCTTTGAATTTCTAGAATTTTTAAAGAATTATTTCCACAAGCTACTTCAAGATTTTCACTTAATACATGTCCGGGTTTACCGCCGGAGCCAGAAAATAAAGCTTTTAAAATTCGATATCTAACTCCATCAAATATGAAATAACAATAAGGAAATAAGCCATTAATCTGTCCTATTATTTTTTTTGCATCATCATTCCAATTAATCTTTCCTTCAGATTTATCAATTTTTTTTGCATAAGTAGCCTTTTTATGATCTTGCGCTTTATAAGTTGTGTTTCCATCAAAAATATTATCAATAACATCTGAGATCTTTTCTGCAGCTAATATCGAAAGTCTTTCATTTAAGCTTTGGGTATTTTCATTTTCCAGAATGTCTATTTTAAATATGTCGGAAACATCTCCTGCATCTAATTTTTCATTAATTTTCATTACACTTATTCCTGTTTCTCTGTCTAAATTCATTATCGACCTTTGAATTGGAGAGGCGCCTCTATATAATGGCAGAACAGAAGCATGTAAATTTATGAAACCATTTTTACTTAAATTTAAAATATCCTTTGTTAGGATTTGACCATAGGCTACCACTACACCTAAACTTACACCAATTTTTTTTAAATATTCATACTCCTCTTTATTGTCTTTAAGTTTTATTGGTGTTCTTACTTCCAAATTTAAAGTTTCTGCTAATATATGAATTGGTGACTTTGTTATTTTTTGCCCTCTATCTGATTTTTGTGGTGGTTGTGTATAAACTGCTGATATTTCAAATCCATTCTGAAAAATATTTTTTAAAATAGGAACGGCAAAATTTGGCGTTCCCATAAAAACTATCTTTTTACTCATAAACTAAAGAATAACTCTATCTTCTTTATTTTTTATTTTAGATAGTTTTTTTATAATCATTGATTTTTTTAATTTGGATAAATGGTCAATAAATAATATTCCTTCCAAGTGGTCCATTTCGTGTTGAATGCATGTAGCAAGCAAGCCGTCAGCTTTTAATATTTTTTTATTTCCATCATAATCTAAATATTCTACTTCACATGTACTTGGTCTATCAACTTCTGCAAATTGATCTGGCAAGGACAAGCAGCCTTCTAAATATTTAGATAAATTTGAGTTCCTATTTTTAATCATTGGATTTACAAAATACATCGGATTATTTTTTTCATCATCTTTAGAAATATCCATGACAATAATTCTTTTTGGAATACCTATTTGAATTGCAGCCAAACCAATCCCTTTTGCATCATACATTGTTTCTAACATATCATCCATTAATCCCTGTTCTTCTTTTCCTACTTTTTTAACGGGTAGAGAAATTTGACGTAATATTTTATTAGGTTCTGTTAAAACAGTTTTTACAGTCATAGTTTGATTTTAATATAATTTTTATATTTTTAAAGGAAGAACTTTTAATAGTATATTATTTCTAATAGAGTCTAAATTAAGTTGGTTTAATATAGTGGTCATAAAATATAATGTATCTGGATCTAGATTTTCCAAATCATCTTCTCCAATAATTTCAACCATTCTGAGCAAAACCATCCCCACTTCATCATTGTTGATTAATAATTGAATATCTGTTGGTATATTTGATTGGTCAAATTGAAACATATTTTTATATTTTTTTTTTATAACTATGCCATCTGAAACTAATGATTCTAATAAAATTAAATCTTTAATTGATACATTATAATCCTTATTTTTTTTTATTGATTTAAGCAGTTTATTCAAATCTTCTTCTACTTTTTCAATATCATACTGATCTTCAAAATATTTAAGTAATTTAGATTGGTGAATTACCTTATTGTTAATTTTAATATTTTTTTCCTCTAAAGTTGGTATAGTTAAATTATCATTATAAAATGATGAAAAATTCGAAGGTACCTGTTCTTTGCTTACTTTTGACAAGACTCTTTTTAATTCGCTCCTAAAAGCATTTTCTATACTATCTTTAATAAATGACTCTTTTAATTTATAAGATAAATCTAATATTTGAATTTCATCTTCAGTTAATATCAATCTTTGATAAAGCAAAGCTCTGCCTTCATGCTTTTTTAAAAGCTTGTAGGAATCTTTTACGTTTAAGAGTTGATTAATGTTAAATTGAAATCTTTTATACAACTCAAATAATTTTTTTTCTTCATAGTTTTGTTCATGGGTTGCCTTTTCGATCAAAGAAATTTTTTCAACATCTTCAAGATTAATTTCGTTAACATTTTCAAGTAAATTTGAAGAAGATAAATATTTCCAAATAAATTTTGGACTATTTTCTTTTGGATTATATGTAAAATTATTGCTTGTTCTATGTGATAAATGAAAGTTTAAAATATTTTTATCAGAAATATTTTCATCTGCTTTTTCAGTATACTCCATTAAAAAATTAAATTTATTTTCGTAAAAATCATCTTTAAGTCCAGACTCCTTATTTAAATCGTAAAGAAGCTGTGCCTCTTCTCTTTTTTCTTGATCAATTAAGCAATAAATTTGAAATTTATTAATATAGTCATCGGTAAAATATTTTATTTCATCAAAAATTTTACAAGCATTTTCTAAATCAGCATTTTCAATATAATCATTGATATAAAATTTAATTAATTTTGAATTATAAATATTTTTTTTATTTTTTTTTAAATATAATTTAATTAAATTTTTATCATTATTTTTTATTAGGTATTGTGATTTAAAATCTATAAAATCTTCTTCTGTAATATCTTCTTTGGGAAAATATGAATTGGTTAATAAAGCAATATCTAAAATTTCTTTTGAATCTTTAGAAAGATTCATTTTATATATTTTATTTAAAATTAATTTTATTTCATTTCCATTAGAGTTTGACCACATATCAATATTTAGTCCATGATCTTCAGGATCATACAAGCCTACGATACTAATCTTGATTTCTCCTAATGCATTACTATCGATTTTATTTATTGTGCTATTTGAGTCACTATTTGATGAGTCAATTTTTATTTCACTGGCTACATCATTTTCATTAATAACAACAGACGATTTTTCTTCAGCTTCCTTTTCTAAATTCCAAATATCGACTGGCTCATCCTCAGCCCTTAAATTTGAAGAAAGTGATAAAGCAAAAATAATAAAAATTGATAAATATTTTTTATTTAACAATTTTAAAATTTTCATTTGGAATTACTTTTTCAATTTTTTTAATAGGTGATGGAAAATCAATTCGATCAATTAAAATTATAGCAATAACTACCACTACCATTGCCAATATTATTTTAATTAATATTCCAAAAATTCCTTTTGAATTTCCTATTCTTGTTTTTTTTTCAAATTGCATATAACGTTATGTATTTTCAAAATAAGACATATTTGTGGTTTTTCAATAAAGAATTATGAATTTAAATAAAAATATAGTTTTACTAGGCATGATGGGATCGGGAAAATCTACAATTGGTTACCTTTTGTCTAGAAATATAAATTTAAATTTTTTAGATGTTGATAAATTTATTGAAAAAGAAACGGGACTTAAAATCCAGGACATTTTTCAAAAAAAAGGAGAGGTTTACTTTAGAAATTTAGAGGAAAAAATTACTTTAAAACTACTTAAAGACAAAGGAAAAATTATATCTTTAGGTGGAGGTGGATTTCTAAATAAAAGTATAAGAAAAGAAATACTTAAAAATCATATTTCGTTTTGGTTAAGTTGGAAGAGTTCAACAATAATAAAACGAATTTTAAAAAGTAAAAAAAGACCAATTGCATTTAATTCTAGTGAAAATAATTTAAAAAAACTAATAAATGAAAGATCTAACATTTATGCTGAAGCAAACTTTAAGATAAATTGTGAAACATTAACAAAAAATATGATAGTAAAAAATATAATAGAAATCTATGAAAAAAATTAGACTAAACGTTAAAACTAAATCAAAAATCTATCCTATAATAATTGGTAAAAATATTATTACTCAAACTCCAAATTTTTTAAAATTAAATAATATTAATTTTGAAAAAAGTTTAATAGTTGTTGATACAAAAGTACCAAAAGAAAAATTAAATATTTTAAAAAAAAAAATCACTTCCAAAAAAAAAATTATTCACTTTTTTAATGCAAATGAAAAAAATAAAAATTTGAAAAATGTAGGTCTAATTTTAAATAAACTTTTTAAGTTTAATTTTAATAGAAACGACTGCATTATATCTTTTGGTGGAGGTATAGTCGGAGATGTGTCTGGTTTTGCTGCCAGCATTTTTAAAAGAGGATTAAAATTTGTTAATATCCCTACAACACTTTTGGCTCAAGTAGACTCATCTATTGGTGGTAAAACAGGGGTTAACAATAAATACGGAAAAAATTTAATTGGTTCTTTTATGCAGCCAGATTTAGTTATATCTGATATAAATATGTTAAGCTCTCTCCCAAAAAGAGAAATAATTTGTGGTTATGGTGAGATTTTAAAACATTCAATAATCAGTAATAGAAAAGTTTTTAACTATTTAAAAAAAAATTGCCTTAAAATATTAAAATTGAAATCTCCATTTATTGAAAAAGCTATTGCAGATAGCTGTAAGATTAAAAGAAATGTTGTTCAATTAGATGAGAAAGAAAAAAATTTAAGAAAAATTTTAAATTTAGGACATACTTTTGCTCATGCATATGAAGCAGCACTTTCTTATTCAAAAAAACTTAATCATGGAGAAGCGGTTATTTTAGGAATAATAAGCTCAGCAAAATTTAGTGTTAATAATAATATTTTAAATAAAAAAGATTATGAACAAATAATAAAGCACATAAATAATTTAAAAATTCCAATAAATTTAAATTTTTATTTTAAAAAAAAAGATATTAATTTAATTATTAAATATATGAAATCAGATAAAAAAAATAATTCATCAAAGATAAATTTAATTTTAATTAAAAGGATAGGAAAAATAATTCTAGGTTTGACATATGATCAGTCAAAAATTAAAAAATTTTTAATTGATGAATTAATTTATTAATAATTGTATCGAATGTATATTATGTTTTAATTCTTCTTCTAAAATTTTATATATTTCTTTTGTTGATTGGATTTTATTTTTCTTTTTTAAATAGTCAGAAGTAATTATTAGCTTGATATGAAATTTATTTTTTTCATATGAACTATGACTTTTATGCAAAAAAGTTTTATCTTCAATTTCTATTTTGTCACAAACAATATTTTTATTTAGTTTGTTTTTTACTATTTCTATTAGTTGATTTATATTCATAAATTATAATAATATATATAATGAAAAATATTTGTGATTGGAATGATTGTTTAGAGGAAGGCTTTTATAAAGCGCCAATTGAAAAAGATAATAGTAAAAAATATAGAATGCTTTGTTTAAATCATGTTAAAGAATTCAATAAAAATTGGAATTATTTTGAAGGAATGAATGATGATCAAATTTATGAATTTTTAAAGTCCGACATGACTTGGCATAAACCAACTCAAAGCTTTAATTCATCAGATAATTTTTTTAAAATTCTATGGAACAATGCTCTAAAGGATGAAATAAATAAATATAAAATTAATGGTCAGTTTGATCATATGAGCCAATTTAAATTTAATAATAATGATATCAAAGCATTTAGTATTCTTGGAGTTTCTATTGGAATTAAGTGGAAAGACGTACAAGAAAAATTTAAAAAACTTGTCAAAAAATTTCACCCTGATATGAATGCAGGAAATAAAAAATATGAAGATAAGCTAAAGATTATTACTTTGGCTTATACTCAATTAAAAAACACATATAGAGCAAAAAATTGACAACTAATTTGAATATAGAACCAGATATAAAAATTTCAGTTAATCAAACTTTTGGTTTTGAAAGTGATATGCAGGTAGATGCATTTTCAAAAAAAAATGAATATGTTCCTGATATAGATAAAAACTATAAGTTTGACAGAGATACCACTCTAGCAATTTTATCTGGATTTTCATTTAACAAAAGATGTTTGGTTTCTGGCTATCATGGAACAGGAAAATCTACACATATAGAACAAGTCGCGGCAAGATTAAATTGGCCCTGTATAAGAGTTAATCTAGATAGCCACATAAGTAGAATTGATCTTATTGGAAAAGACGCAATTGTTATTAAAGATGGAAAACAAATAACAGAATTCAAAGAAGGAATATTGCCTTGGTCAATACAAAACCCAATAGCATTAGTATTTGATGAATATGATGCGGGAAGGCCGGACGTTATGTTTGTTATTCAAAGAATTTTGGAAGCAGAAGGAAATTTTACTTTGTTAGATAAAAATAAGATAATTAAACAAAATAAATATTTTAGGCTTTTTGCAACCTCAAACACAGTTGGTCTTGGAGACACGACTGGACTATATCATGGTACTCAACAAATAAATCAAGGACAAATGGATAGGTGGAATATTGTTACTACTTTAAATTACTTGGCAATGGAAAAAGAAATGGAAATAATTTTAGGAAAAAATAAAAATTTAAATAATGCAAAGGGAAAAGAAAAAATTGCAAATATGATAAAAGTTGCAACCTTAACTAGAAAAGGATTTATGGGAGGGGACATATCAACTGTTATGAGTCCTAGAACGGTACTCCATTGGGCAGAAAATTCTGAAATATTTAAAGATACAGGATATGCATTTAGAGTTACTTTTTTAAATAAATGTGATGAAGTTGAAAAAAATACTATTGCTGAATATTATCAAAGATGTTT